>DXZL01000190.1 GCA_019419725.1 Veillonella sp.
TTTCGTAATGATATAGTATTCAGATGGAGATATTTTAATACCATCGATATTGTTATTCCCTACAATATTAATCTTAGGATATCCAAGGAAGAGTGCTATCGAATCATCTAGCATCAATTGTTGTGCATTGATCACCGCATTACGACGCACCACCGGATCGTTGGCACTTTCACCAAGAGCCAACAATTCATCGAAACGTGGATTAGAGAATCCAGAACCATTTGCCTCAGCACCGGTCCCCCAGTATTGTTTCAAGAACCATATAGGTTGGCCAGTATTAGCAGTAACTACACTAGAGATGAGCATATCGTAATCCCCAGATTGCGCCAATGTATCAAGCACAGCATAGTCTATGATTTTAATTTGTAAATCTACACCGATTTTTTTGTAGTCCGCTTGTAATGCCTCTGCATATAATGGCAATTCAGGACGAGATGTATAGGCATAGAAATCAAGCACTAGGTTTTCACCATCTTTATCTACAATCCCATCACCATTTGTATCAATATAACCTTCACGTTTAAGTAATTCTTTAGCACGTTCAACATTATATTTATTAGGATCCCGCAATAGATTGAATCCATAATCAATGGATGGTGGCAATGGAGCCTTACCGGCAATAAAGGTATCCTTCATAAGGTTCTTTGCATAGGACTCACGATCCGCTCCGGCAATGAGGGCCGCTCGAAGATTAGCATTCTTAAGCTTGCCTTTTTGGCTCATCCGAACGAATACATCACGTAAGGATGATTCTTCATAAATAGTAAATTTCTTATCGTTTTGGAAGATACCATATTCGCCAGGTCCAATGCTAACGGCCATATCTACATCACCCGCTTGCAATGCCATAGCTCGTGTATTGGCATCGTTAATAGATGGAATTTCAACCTTACCGAAGCCTGGCTTGCCATCCCAGTAGTTATCATTCCGTGCTAGCTCAGCACGCTCTTTTGTAAATGATGTCACTACATAAGGACCAGTACCAATAGGACCTTCCTTCGCAATATCACGACCATTTGCCTCAGCAGTTACATCCATAATCAAGAATAATGGATCTCCCAACAAGTTTGGCAAATTATAATAAGGCTTATCGGTCTTAATTGTGATCTCTTGACCATTAGCCGTCATTTCAGTGTAATTAAAGAATGTTTTTGCCCGTTTACTCTTCGCAAAGGTTCGTTCTAAAGACTCCTTTACGGCCTCAGCAGTAAGAGCATTACCGTTAGAGAACTTAACCTTATCGTTGATGGTGAAAGTCCAAGTCAGCTTATCATCACTTTGCTTCCAAGAGGATGCTAACCAGGGTTTAGCATTCATGTGATCATCAAATTTTATTAGAGTTTCCCCTACACCATATCGTACAACGGCCCAGCTAAAATAGTTTTCTGTTGGTTCTAATGTACCCGCAAAGCTAATAGCCCCTACCTTTAATACATCATTAGATGAATCGGATGATTGATTCATGCAGCCTACAGTACCAAGGACCGTAACACCCAGCATCATACCAATCAGTAACGCCTTACGTAATCCTTTTATTCACACACCTAACCTTTCTCTATATGTATATGTATATCATTTCATATGAGCATATTTCATATTATACCCATAGGGGTATATTGCTTAGTCAACTATACTATATATTAAGTATTAACACAATCATTTTTGAGAAAATTTTCGATATATTTATATATGTGAGCAAATCTGTATAGATACGTAACATACAAAAATAGCAGTTAGCGCTAAAGCTAACTGCTATTATATATGTACCTACTGTATTTTACCCATATTAGTAGGGCAAATCCTCTGGTTGAATACACTAGGCGATTGCTACAATGAGAGGTCTGATAAGTTGTATTAAAGTCCTATGCTTCTACAGCCGCTTCTTCTAAAGTAAGTGGCTTATGATCTTTGCCAATTTCAAAGATAGAGCTCAATAGAACCTTTGTATAAGGATGTTTTGCATCTGCTATATGGAATGCATCTAGCTCTTCAACGACAGCACCTTTATGCATAACAACTACCTTATGACACATGGTACGAATAAACGCAATGTCATGAGCAATGAATAGATATGTTAAGTTTTTCTTTTTTTGTAAACGCGCTAATAGGTATGCGATAGAATCCTGCACAGAAACGTCTAGAGCGCTTGTTGCCTCATCTAGAACAAGGATTTCAGGTTCAAGTACAATGGCACGAGCAATGGCCACGCGTTGACGTTGACCACCAGACATTTCATGAGGATAACGATGCATGAACTCGCGAGGTAAGTCTACCATTTCAAGATAGTCACCTGCGATTTGTTCTTCTTTTCCTTTTTCAAGAAGCCCAAAATTGTATAACGGTTCAAGAATAATATCCTTTACCTTCATCCGCGGATTGAAGGCTGCAGATGGATCTTGGAATACCATTTGAATTTTCTTGCGGTATTCTTTCGTTTGCTCAGAGTTCATATGTTGAATCTCTACACCATCTACATAAATCTCGCCTTCTGTGATAGGCAGCATCTTCATAATCATACGAACCAAAGTCGTTTTACCAGAGCCAGATTCCCCTACAATCCCAAGGG
>DXZL01000191.1 GCA_019419725.1 Veillonella sp.
TAGCGTTCGATAAGAACGTTGTTAAGGCCGAGGATTTTATCATCAGTGATATATTGACCCCAAGCGATTTCATTCTCCGCACCTTGGCGAATCATGTCAGTAATTTTCGCTTCTAGTTCAGGTGTGAACAAGTCAGGGCGTTCACGGCGTAACTCGCGGATGATGTTTTGGAACAATACAAGATGAGTTACTTCGTCGCGGTTGATGTATTTGAAGATTGTGGATGTAGCTGTCATTTTACCTTGGCGTGCCAATGTGTAGAAGAAGCTAAAGCCAGAGTAGAAATAAATACCTTCTAGGATATAGTTCGCAATGATTGTATGAATAAGGTTTGCTTCGCTAGGATCGTCGCTGAAATGTTGGTATGCATCGGCGATGAAACGGTTACGTTCAAGCAATGTTTTATCTGTACGCCATTCGTCATAAATTTTGTCACGTGTAATAGGGTTTGTTACAGTGTCCAAAATGTAAGAATAACTTTGAGCGTGAATTTCTTCTTGGAATGCTTGGATATTCAATAAGGATGCCACTTCAGATGCTGTAATATAGCGGCTCAAGTTAGGCAAGTTTTCAGATTGAATGGAATCAAGGAAGTTCAAGAACGCAATGATTTTGTCAAATGCACGGCGTTCGTAATCTGTTAAGTATGGGAATTGCTTAACGTCTTCGTTCAAGGAAATTTCTTCAGGAATCCAGAAGTTGTTGAGCATTGTACGGTACATTTGGTTAGCCCAGTCGTACTTGATACGGTTCCATTCGCGAAGGTTTGTAGTATTGCCACCAATCATAGATTGCGTGCCACGTTCACCATGTTCGTTAAAGATCAGTTTTTTATCCATAGTAGGACTCCTTTATACAACGATGCGACCTATACTGCTATAGGTCGTCATCAGATTTATAATATTGGTGAAAGTATCTTTCACATGTTTAGTGCTCTCTACTTATAGTGTATAGTTTTTATAAAATATAGCAATGATATTTTTAACTTTTACCATGACCTACATTTTATTATATAAGGTAGAGTATATCTGCCTCGGATTAGGAGGAGCAGCTAGTGCACTCATCCATTTCAAGGGATTGGTTACGGATGTAGTAGATTGTTTTGATACCTTGTTTGTACGCCTCAATATAAAGGTCTAGAATTTCTTTTGCTTTCATTTGAGGAGTGATGTACAAGTTGAAAGATTGTGCTTGGTCAATATGACGTTGACGGACGCCACAAGCTTTGATGGACCATTGTTGGTCGATTGTATGCGCCTCTTTGTAGAGCCAGAATGTTTTGTTGTTCAAATCTGGTGCAGTTTTTGGTGTGAAAGAACCTTTCTTTTCTTCGATGAAGAATTTTTTGAAGATAGGGTCGATACCAGCTGTTGTATTCGCAATGTTGGAAGTAGAACCAGTAGGAGCTACGGCCATCAAGTAACCATTGCGGATACCGTATTTAGCAACGTCTGCAGCTAATTGTTTCCAACGATCGGATGTGTAGCCACGGCGTGTGAAGTATTCACCAGTTTCCCATTCGGAACCTTTGAATGCAGGGTACGCACCTTTTTCTTTCGCCAATTCCATGGACGCTTTGATGGCATAGTAAGCGATGTTTTCGAACAATTTGTCTGCTACTTCGATGTGCTCATCGGATTCCCATTGGATATCGTGGTTTACGAGGTAGTGGTGGTAACCAGACGTACCAAGACCGATAGCACGGTATTTATCAGATGTCATACGAGATTCTGGTACTGGTGCTTGATTAATGGAAATAACATTGTCTAACATGCGAATTTGAAGAGCAATGTTTTCTTCTAATTCTTCATCAGTAATACGGCCAAGGCTGATGGAGTTCAAGTTACATGTAACCATGTCGCCTGTATTTGTTTTAGTAGTGATAGTACCATCTTCGTTGATGATTTCTTCAGCAAGGTTTGTGAAGCCAACGTTTTGTGCGATTTCGTGGCATAAGTTGGACGCGTAAATCATACCTGCATGTTTGTTAGGGTTTGCAGCATTTACAGTATCGCGGAAGAAGATGAACGGTGTACCAGTTTCAACAGCGGAGCGCATAATTTTTTTCATCATGTCTAATGCTGGTACTTCGATACCGTGTAAGTTAGGATCTTGTTCACATTCAAGGTAACGTTTTGTGAACTCTTTATTATCATCAGTATCGTAGTAGTCTTCTAAAGCGTAGCCTTTTACAGCTAAGATTTCATGAGGATCAAATAACGTGAAGTTTTCACGAGCAATCATACGTTCCATGAAGAGGTTTGGAACGGAGATAGCAGGGAAGATATCGTGCGCTTTACGACGATCATCACCATTGTTTGTACGAAGCTCTACGAATTCGTAGAAGTCTTTGTGCCAAATATCGAGTGTTACTGTAGCGCCACCCTTACGTTTACCCAATTGGTCTACCGCAACAGCTGTATCGTTGTATAAGCGGATCCAAGGAATAACGCCACCAGAGGAGTTTTTGAAACCGCGAATATCGGAGTTTAATGCACGAACTTTACCAAGGTAGATACCAAGAGCACCACCGTGTTTAGATACGC
>DXZL01000192.1 GCA_019419725.1 Veillonella sp.
TGGCAACATTCCAGCCTTTAGCCTTAGCTGCTTCTTGAACGGCTTCAATTGTTTTGTGTGGTACAGAAGATTCTACGAAGATAGCTTTAATCTTGTGATCCACGATGAATTGAACAAGTTCATTCACATCTTGTGTGCCTGCTTCTGTAGCAGTGCTAACACCTTGCAAACCTTTTACTTCAAAGCCATAAGCGCGAGCAAAGTATTGGAAGGCGTCGTGAGCTGTCACGAGAACGCGAGATTCTTTAGGAATTGATTCTGCTTGAGTTTTGATGTATGCATCTGTTTCATCTAATTTAGTGAGGTATGCATCATAGCGTTTTTTGAAATCTTCTTTATGAGCTGGATCTGCTTTCGCAAGACCTTCGTAAACCGCTTTGGCAGCTAGTTTCCAGTTAGCTACATCGAACCAAATGTGAGGATCTTTTGTTTTTACGCCATCTTCTTCGTCAAAGTCGAGTAGAGTGGCTGGATCAATAGCGTCTGATACGCGGATGGTCGCTTTATTTTGTTTTGTTAAATTGTCGAAAATGGAACCCATTTTACCTTCTAAGTGAATGCCGTTGTACACCACAACATCTGCCTTAGACATAGTTGTTACATCGCCGGCGCTAGCTTGGTAGAGGTGCGGATCTACGCCTGGGCCCATGAGACCTTGTACAGATACATGGTCACCGCCAATTTCTTTTACTAAATCCGTTAACATTGTCGTTGTGGCAACGACGTTTAATTTCTTTTGACTGTCCTGTGCTGCATCCTTACCACAGCCTGCAAGGGCTAGTAACATAAGTGCTAATGATATAACGACTAATACGACTCGGTTGAACTTCATAATAAACCTCCTTTTTATAGTTAGTGAATTTAAAAACTTTAGTCATCTTGTTAATACAAAAATGATGTAATGATAATGTAGAAAAACCAATATAAAATGTAGAAAAACCAATATAAATAATTAAGAATACATAAGTAACAGATAAAATGCTTTGAAAAGGTGATTTACTACCCCGATTTAAATAGAAAAATAGCCGCTACTAACGTAGCGGCTATTGGCAGTTATACGTTCTTCTGCTAGGGTCACGATCCATTAGTGGATGAGAGCTTGTAGATGGTTAGGCCCAACGAGGGCAACGAGACCAAGTACCATCATGACCTTCATTTGAATACGCTTTCTACGTCTCATGATGAACCTCCTTTGTGTAGTTTTTGTCATATCTACCTGATATGTAAGTCCGATCAGTTTTGTTATATTGAATATAACATAAATGAGAAAAATTATCAACAAGAAAATACTCTTTAAATATTCATCTTTATTTAGTATGATATTATGCATAGATACGAGTTAATAAGGAGGCTTATTATGAATAAAGTATTTCGATTCACTGCAGCGGCTTTACTTGTTGCATCTTTTGGTGTATTAGGTAATTATACGGCTGATGCGGCTAAGTTCTTAGAATCTCCACGAGAAGTGGAAATTGTAAAACCTGAGTTGCCTGAGATTCCTCAAACAGCTACGGTCGCACCTAATATGCGTGTACGCTTCTTGATTGATAAAAAAGGGAATGTAAAAAACGTTTTCGTTGAACGCTCCTCTGGTTATGCTCCAGTTGATGAAGCCGTAAAAAAAGCAATCATGCAGTGGAAATTCACACCTGCTATTGGGGTGGATCAAAAAGCTCATGAATCTATTATTGGGATGACAATTACTCTACCTAAACAAGCTGTAACAGCTAAATAAGGAGAATATGATGAATAAAGTGTTGCGTTGTACTTTGTTGAGTGCGTTGTTTGTAATTAGTATGGTAGCTTCTGTGTTGGCAGCTCCATTTCAACTTCCTGTAGCGATATCTACACCGTCCTTAGATCAAATTAATATTGCTGGTTATGGTGGCGCAGCTCATAGTGCTGATGTGCGTTTTACCATTAATGAAGATGGCTCTGTAGGAGATATAGAAGTCGTAAAGTCCAGTGGAATCAGTGCTCTTGACGAAGCACTTGTAGAGAAGATCTCTACATGGCGATTTAATCCTGCCACTGATTCTAATGGGAATCCAGTAGCATCCTCTAAAACAGAATATATTGATTTTAGAAATTAATAGAAGGCACTCATACATTGTATGGGTGCCTTTTTATGTGCTGGTGAAAGTATTTTATGGCTCAATTATATCGGGTAAGTCGAGCTATAAGTGGAATGGAGAAATATTAAATATCATCGCTTATTTTGGAGTTATATATGTAGAATTTTTAAATATATTTAAATGTGTATCCATAGCAACTGAAAATTACTTTCAAAATGAGTATAATGAAAGTATATTTAATATAGTAATAATATATTGTATATACTAATAGTCTTTGACCCATGGAGGTATAAGCATATGAATCCATTACAGCAAAAGCTAGACATTAATAACGAACGGTACAGAATTATTGTATCTATTAAAGAGGATTATTTAGACGGTAAATTATCCTTGGAAGAGGGTAA
>DXZL01000193.1 GCA_019419725.1 Veillonella sp.
CGACTATTTACCAATCTTTGGGACTGAAATAGCAACACTTTTTGTCCTATAACCCTAAAAGTTCATTAGAACCAATACAAAAGATAATAAAATTACAAAAGGACGTAACTCTTACAGTTGCGTCCTTTTTCTTGCATTTACTTATAGATTTTTACTAGCCTTTATTCTTACAGTCCTTACAGATTCCCGCTATTTCCAAATGATGTTCTGTCACCGTGAAGCCTGCATCTGTTAGTTCCTGTGGCATTTCTACGACAGGACAGGTGTGGAGCGGAATCATGGCCCCACATTTAGTACATACTGCATAGTGACGGTGCGTATGAGGGGTAATCTCATAATATGCCATATCGCTACCCATGAGTGTTGTACGGGTAACAATATCTTTTGTTTCTAATAATTCAAGAGTACGGTAGATGGTAGACATCCATGTGGTGCTACCATCGTCTAATCGCTCTGCGATTTCCATAGCAGTAATCGGTTTATCTGTAGTTGTTAATACTGACCAAATGGCTTCGCGCTGTTTGGTCTTTTTTATGCCTTCAGGCCAATTTGTTGTATTCATAACGCTCTTTCGATTCTGTTTTTATACTAAATATGCTACACAAGTATAAGTAGATAATTTATTTTGCACAGGATAGCTGTCTTATTTTGCTAATAGAATAGCTATCTATATATTGATGATTATCTTTGTTTACTTGCTAAATTGCATACGGCGTAGGATGGTTCTGATGTTTTTGATAACTAATACTACGAGTAGTATTGCAACCGATGTGAGAGATACAAAACCACCTGGAGCTACGTTAAGATAATAGGATCCGAATAGGCCGATGACCATGGCTAGCAAACTAAATCCAATAGAACAGAGTAATGTGGTTCTAAATCCTTTTTCTAATTGTAATGCCGATGCTACAGGTAAGGCAATCATGGCACTTAATACGAGAACGCCGACGATTTTAATAGAAATGGATACGGCCGCAGCCATTAAGATAGCAAAGATGTAATTGATAAAATCAACCTTAACACCGGCTACACGAGCTGCCTCTTCATCATAGGCGATGTAAAGAAGTGAATTATACAAGAAATATAAGGTTAATACAGATAGAATGGTTAGGGCTGCAATGCTAATCATATCTGTTGTGTTTACGGTTAAGATGCTACCGAAGAAGAACACATTAGCGTTAGCTTTCAACTTGCCTGAACTAATAAGAGTAATAGCGGTACCGATACTAAGTGACAAGATGATGGTTAGGATCAAATCGAGATGGTGAGAGAAGTATTTCCTCAAGAACTCGATGAGGGCACCGCAAATAGCGGTAAAGATAAATGCTCCTAAGATAGGGTTGGTGTTTGTTAATAAGCCTAATGTAATACCTGCTAGCGATGCATGGCTCATGGTATCGCCAATCATACTAGAACGGCGTAAAACCATGAAAATACCAATGCATGGACATAATAGAGAAATGCAGATGGCTACGAAGAAGGCATTTTGCATGAAATCATAATTAAACATGGTGCACCTCCTTAGTTGTAGTATCATCGGCCTGAGCCTGAGCCTGAGCCTGAGCCTGAGCCTGAGGTGTTACATCTGTAAAACAAGCACAGTTTTCGTGATCCAGAGGATTCCGTCCCGTGCTGTGCATGATTTCACTAGCGTATTGCTCAGGAGAGCAAAGGTGACCTTGGCCGTTGGCTATGTGGTAGATATTAGTTGAATTGGCTAGGGCCATTTCAAGGTTATGCTCTACGGAGATGATTGTAATATGGTGTACTTGGTTTAACTCGCGCAAAAGGGCGTAGATGCCTTCTTGGCTTTTTCGGTCGATACCAGTTGATGGCTCATCGAGTATGATAAGGTCGGGACTGCCGATGAGGGCACGCGCGATAGATACGCGTTGCGCTTGACCACCTGATAGTTTACTGATTAAACGGTCTTTGAACTCCGTCATATTGGTAAGCTCTAATACGCGATCAACTTCATGTTTGTCTTTAATCTTAAGCAATTTACGGTAGGAATCGAGGATTTCTTTTACCGTAATAGGAAATCCGGCATGGGAGAAATCATTCTTCTGAGACACGTAGCGAATATTATTGGTATCTCGTTTGATAGAGCCTTTTACAGGTGTAAGAAATCCTAAAATGAGGCGTAGCAAGGTACTTTTACCGGACCCATTATCCCCAACAATGGATATATAATCACCGCTATGAATATGTAAGTTAAGGTCATTCAACACATAAGGTGGCTGACCTTGGTAGGAAAAATAAAGATGTTCTATGGATAACATATAAAAACCACTTTTCTAATTGACAAAATCTTGAGTAAGTTTATACTATAACTATATTACAAATGCAACTGAGTCGCAACTGCAACTA
>DXZL01000194.1 GCA_019419725.1 Veillonella sp.
ATTTAGCATATTATAACTAAGGCTTTCATGTATTATAAAACTTGCAGTTGTAGAGTTATATTTCTTTACTTACGATAAATGGAGTATGCTAAAAATGAATATATATTTTGTAAATTGAATTTTACACCACTAAACTATATCGATTATAATATATATACTATAGTTATATTCTAAGGAGGATACATTGGACATCTTATCTATTCAAGGTTTATTGGCGATGCTTCAGATCATCGTTATCGATATCTTACTCGCTGGCGATAATGCCATTGTAATTGGTATGGCAGCTCGTAACTTGCCAGCACATTTACAGAAGAAAGCTATCTTCTGGGGCACAGCCGGTGCCATTATTTTACGCCTTGTTATGGCATTCCTATTTGTAGAGGCATTGAACAATATTCCTGCACTTCGTTTAATAGGTGGTATCCTCCTCTTATGGATTGGATACAAGCTGGTTGCTGATGATGAAAGCGAGCATAATATCGAAGCTAAGGATAATTTACGCGCAGCCATTACAACTATTGTTATTGCTGACGGTATCATGGGTATCGATAATGTTATCGGTGTAGTTGGTGCTGCAGGTGGTCATATGACAATGGTAGCTATTGGTATGCTCATAACTGTACCAATCATCATTTATGGCAGTACTTTATTTGTGAAAGTTATCGAACGCTTCCCAATTATCCTATACGTTGGCGGCGGTATCCTTGGCTGGGTAGGTGCTGGTATGGCAGTAGAGGATACATTGATTGCTCATAGTGTTGAACCATATGCACTATTCATCAAAATTGCTGCAGTAATACTCGTAGTAGGGGCATCTTTAGTAGCTAAAAAGCTCAAGAAATAATAGAATATATCTCTTCTCCTAATCATAGGAGGAGAGATTTTTTTATGTAAACCCATACCTCTCTTTTTAGGTGAGAAAATAGAAAAATTATGGTATAGTTAAGGGATAGTTATTGAATTAGTAGACTGAATTGAGGTACGTACAGAATGGAATTTTTAGAAGTTGCCACGTGGGTAACCATTGGTAAAATAATTTTGATTGATATTTTATTAGCTGGCGATAATGCTGTAGTAATTGGTATGGCAGCAGGTAAGCTAGCTCCAGAACTACAAAAGAAAGCTGTTATCTGGGGTACAGTAGGTGCCATTGTAATGCGTCTCCTATTTGCTACTCTTTTAGTAGAAGCGCTTACTTTAATTCCTCTTATCCACTTAGGTGGTGGCTTTGTACTTGTATGGATTGCCATTCAATTATTAAAAGGTGGAGATGAAGATGCACATATTGAAGCTAAGAATTCATTAATGGGTGCTATTTGGACGATTATTGTAGCCGACGCTATGATGAGTATTGATAATGTCATCGGTGTAGTAGGAGCTGCTAAAGGTCATTTAGAGCTTGTTATTGCAGGTATGTTAATTACTGTTCCAATTATCGTATTTTGCTCTACATTATTTGCTCGAATTATTAATAAATTCCCTGCTATTCTTTGGGCTGGTGGTGCACTCCTTGGCTGGGTTGCAGGCGAAATGATTGTGGAAGATCCACTTCTTATGCCATATATTCAAGGTGAAGAATTACTCGTTAAATTCGGCACTGTATTCTTCGTTCTTATTGTGACAGGTATGATTAAAATTTGGAAGAAAAGAGACGCGTAATGAACGGTACTAATCGTACATCTCGTAAAAAACAATCTAAACAACATAGAAGAAGTAATCGCTCTAATTCACAGAAAGCTATAAACGGCCAATTATCTAAAAAACAACAGGCTATTTTAAATGCGCCTGTTAAGTTTGGTGATGAAGTATTGGTAACTATTCATGGCATTGGTAGCAGCGGTGAAGGGGTAGGTCGTGTAGATGACTTTACTGTTTTTGTACCTTTTGCCTTACCTGGAGAAACTGTGAAAGTAGCTATTGATATGGTTAAAAAAACCTATGCTACAGGGCGCCTCTTAGAAATTGTTACAATGGCTCCCAATCGTATCGATGCAAGTTGTGATCTTTATGGATTCTGTGGAGGCTGCCAACTACAGCACATTACCTATGAAGGTCAGCTTTCACTAAAAACACAAAAGGTAAAGGACGTTATCGAACGTATTGGTCATCAAAATCCGGACCTTGTTAAGCCAGCATTAGGACCCAAAGAACCTTGGGCATATCGCAATAAGATGCAAATGCCTGTAGGCGGCACTAAAGGCGATATTCAAATGGGATTCTATGCGATGGGATCTCACGATATCGTACAAGGTACAAACTGTCCTATACAAGATGAAGGCAATAATATTATTGCTCAAGCATGTTATCAAATCGCTAAAGA
>DXZL01000195.1 GCA_019419725.1 Veillonella sp.
CCATTGCTACTCTTGGTTTTGGCGAAGTTGTGCGTGTTATTTTCTTGAATTTGGACATTACTAATGGTGCGTTAGGCCTTTCTGGTATTCCATCTATTCCTCAAGAATTAACAAATTTAGCCTATGAACTTGATATCGATGGTTTAATGGGCATCGATGCTGTTGCATGGGGCAACTTAATGGCTATTATTATTTTGCTAATCATTTTAGTATTGATTATTGCCTTCTGTGTGCGCATTAATAATAGTCGTGTTGGTCGTGCCTTTGCAGCGATTAAGGCGGATGATCATGCAGCAGAATTAATGGGGATTAACGTTGTATACTACAAGATGATGGCCTTTATCATTGGTGCTTTCATCGCCGGTATTGGCGGTGGTTTGTATGCTCATATTACAAACTTTATTAATCCTACAGACTTTAGCTACCATAAGGTAGTACAAATCTTATTATTCCCAGTATTTGGTGGTTCTAATGTAGTATGGGGCTCCGTATTAGGTTCTTTTATTCTTACATTATTGCCAGAAGTATTACGCTTCTTATCCGATTATCGGGACATCATCTATGGTGCATTATTAGTCATCTTGATGGCAGTTCGTCCAGATGGTATTTTAACAGAATCTATGGTAGACAAAATTAGTCGTAAATTAGGCTTTAAGAAAGCACCATATATTCCTGAATCACAAGTATTAACAGAACGTTTTGAAGCGTATAAACGTAAACAAGAAGAAAAACAAGGATAGGAGGGAACTGAATGCTATTAGAATTAAATGACGTAAGTAAAAGCTTTGGTGGCGTTGCAGCTCTCACAGGTATATCCTTTGGTGTAAAACAAGGTGAAGTATTTGGTGTTATTGGGCCAAATGGTGCTGGTAAAACTACATTATTTAACTTGATTACTGGTGTATTCCCTGTAAGTTCTGGCGAAATCGTATTTGATGGTATGTCTGTTGTAGGCATCAAGCCGCATAGAACTGTTGAAATGGGGATTGCTCGTACGTTCCAAAATATTCGTCTTTTTGGTAATATGACAGCTCTTGAAACTGTATTAACTGGTATGCATTGTCGTACTGGGTCTGGTTTCTTGTCTAGCTTCTTGAAAACAAAACGTCAACGCATCGAAGAAGAGCGTTGTCGTGGCATTGCGTATGAATTTTTAAAACTCGTAGGTCTTGAAGAAGATGCTGAAGAGGTTGCTACATCTTTGCCTTATGGCAAGCAACGTCGCCTTGAAATTGCTCGTGCCTTGGCTACACATCCTCAATTAATTTTGTTAGATGAACCAGCAGCAGGTATGAATGATAGTGAAACAGAAGCGTTACGCCAATTGATTGGTAAAATTCGCGACCTTGGTATTACTGTTGTAGTTATTGAACATGCCATGGAATTAATGATGAATATTTGTGATCGTTTGGTAGTGTTCAACTTTGGTAAAAAGATTGCTGAAGGTACACCTCAAGAAATTCAAAACAATGAGGCTGTAATTGAAGCTTACTTAGGGAAAGAGGAGGCGTAATATGTTAAAGCTAGAAAACATCGTGGCTGGTTATGGACATATTACAGCCTTGAAAGATATCAGTTTAGAAGTACCACAAGGTTCTATTGTATCCTTGATTGGTGCTAATGGTGCTGGTAAGTCTACAACTATGAAGACCATAATGGGCCTTGTAAAGCCAACATCTGGTAAAGTATTATTTGAAGGCCAAGATATTACTGGTCATAAAACACATCAAATTGTACATGGTGGTATTTCATTAGTTCCAGAAGGTCGCCAAATCCTTCAAGATATGAGCGTTTATGAAAACCTTGAAATGGGCGCTTATATCCGCAACGATAATGAGATTGAAGAAGATATTAAAAAAGTATTTAAACGCTTCCCAATCCTTGATGAACGTAGTTATCAATTAGGTGGTACTCTATCTGGTGGTCAACAGCAAATGTTGGCTATTGGTCGCGCCCTTATGGCACGTCCAAAATTGTTATTATTGGATGAACCATCTATGGGTCTTGCACCATTAGTAGTAAACGAAATCTTTGAAACTATCAAAGAGATTAGTGCTGAAGGAACTACGGTTCTCTTGGTAGAACAAAATGTACGACAAGCATTAAAAATAGCTGATTATGCGTATGTATTGGAAACAGGTAAGATGGTATTATCTGGTCCTGCTGACGAAGTACGTCATGATCCTCGCGTTATGGAAGCATATTTAGGCGGTCGTGTTGAATAATTAATACTTTGAGTCGATAGACTTATCTAAAATTTTTAATAAGGTGTATATACTAGAAATCTAGTATATACACCTTATTCAAAGTTTTTGA
>DXZL01000196.1 GCA_019419725.1 Veillonella sp.
GAACAGCCAAACTAAAGTTTTGGCGGATCAAATAGAATGTAGCATAACCAATAAAAGTACCTGCAAAGACTTCTTTGCGAAGACGTTTGTAGGTGGAATCGATTTGCCCCTCTGGTAATCGTTCGATATGAGGAGCTGGAGAGAAGATCGACATCATCACACATCCTTTCTACAAAATGTCTTTTTTATCATACCATGTATGACTAAAAGTCGACTATGTTTTATTTTTAATTATGATAAATTGCTATTTTGGTGCACCATTATGGGCTTAGCGCATAGATTATAGGTCATTAAAATATCTACTATTTATTAGAGAGAACTAGTACCAAAATACATGAATGGTGTCAATAAAATAGCGCTATCTATTCCGATAGACACTCAATTAGAGTTGTGAGATAGATAGCGCTTTTGTGTTGTATATTAATTGTGAATATATTTATATATTGTACGTGAATATATTGATTTTACTAATCGATAAGATGCTACAGTATTCAGAGTATATTACATACTATAGCACGCACACAAAGATATAATATAGCACGCATACAAAGATATAATCGATTTTATAGGCTTAATTAATCAATATATGTTACAGGATAGCCTTTTGCTTCGATTTCGCGGCGGTTAAGACCGTTTGGTAAGTCTGGATAGCCAATAGCAAGGCTAGCATATACTTTTTCACCTTCTTTAAGGCCTAGTTCACGCATTTTGGCTTGGATGCGTTCGTTATCTTGAAGATGGCGGATTTGGTTTACCCAGCAGCTGCCAAGATCGAGTTCATTGCAAGCAAGCATCATGTTTTGCATAGCACAAGACACATCGGCAAAGTTGTTTGCATAGCTTGCTTGGCTTGCTAGTACGATGAGCGCCGGTGCACCATAGTTAAATACAAATTTACCTTCACCGGACATTTTAATGATATTCACCATGTAAGGTAATGTATTTTCTGTAATTGGCATTTTGCCGTATTCCTCTTGAACGAGTGTTACTAGCTCTTTGAGCACATTTTGGTTTGTAATGACCATAAAATGTGTCAATTGTGTATTACCACCAGATGGAGCACGGCGGCCAGCGTCGAGGACTTGATCTATAAGTTCTCGAGATAATTGATCAGCTTTAAATTTACGCGTACTATGACGTGTTTTGATACATTCTAAGGTGTTCATATAGTCCTCCTATTATCAATCAGGTTTTCTTTTATTATACTACATGAAAGAAAGCTAAAAAGGGATACATTTTGTCTATATTATGTAAAAAGGGAAACACTTTGCTTATACTATGTAATCATATTAAGTAAATTGACAAAATTAGATATAAAGATTACAATAATAGTTGTATAAAATTATATTTTAGAATTTTATTTTGCAACATATTTGTATGCATATACATCTTAAAATTTAAGAGCTAAACAACTGAGTATACAAAAGGAGAATATTATGAGTTTACATGGTATCGCTAAAGGGAAATCCTTCGAAAAGACTATTGAAATGTTAAAGAACGCAGAAATTAACGGTGCTAATCAATATTTCACCATGTATTTTTTAGCTAAAGAGCTTGGTTATGATGCAATTGCTGATGCAATCTATAAAAATGCTGCAGAAGATGCAGCACATGGCGGAATTTATAGCCATTTATTAGGCGATGGTCCTGCTACAAAGGAAGACTTCATTAAGATGGTCATTAATTTCTACAAGGCTGAAGCGTCTGCAGATACGATCCTTACGAAATTAGCTGATGAAGTTCGCAATTCTAATGAAGAGGGTGCTCATAAAATTGCTGAATTAATTGAACATTCTATTCCAGAAGAATTAGATCATGCTAAACGTCTTGAAGAAGCGATGTCCGCATGTGGTATTGAATTCTAATATAAAAAAATTTTATTAATAGGTTCACAGTTTTATGGTGTGATTTCTGCCCATAAATTCTATAGATGCACTCATTTTCTTAATAAAAAAGAAAAAATATATTAATTAATTGACAAATTTAAAAATTTGTGGACAAAGTAGGTTTTTTACGTTGACTGCTTACTGTAGAATTGTGTACAATTATTTTGTAGATTATTGTGTGCATATGGAGGTAGAATATGGCAGAAATTGGCGTACTCGAAGGTTACAAACATAAAGAAGACGTACCTGATGCAGAGTACATGAAATTAGAAAACCAATTGAGCTTCCCACTTTATGTAGTGGCGAAGGAAATTGTTAATGCATATCGCAGTCACTTAGATCCGTTGAATTTGACATATACTCAATACATCGTAATGATGGCATTGTGGCAATATGGTGATTT
>DXZL01000197.1 GCA_019419725.1 Veillonella sp.
ACTACTGGATGAATGTTGACCAATATATCGGCGGTATTGAACATGCTATCTTGCACTTGTTGTACTCCCGATTCTTTGTGAAAGTTATTCATGATTTAGGCCTTATCGAAGCTAACGAACCATTCCGTGGTTTGTTGACACAAGGTATGGTTCTTAAAGAAGGCAGCAAAATGTCTAAATCCAAAGGGAATGTAGTTTCTCCTGAAGAAATTATCAATACTTATGGCGCAGACACTGCCCGTTTATTCATTCTATTTGCAGCTCCTGTAGATCGTGACCTCGATTGGTCTGACCAAGGCGTTGAAGGTTCTTACCGTTTCTTAGGTCGTGTATGGCGTATTGTTGATGCATACAACGAAGAAGCTAAGAAAAATGTAACTGGTGAACTTACAAAAGACGAATTTGCTTTGCGTCGTGAATTGCACCGTGTTATCAAGAAGGTAACAGAAGACCTCGATAACAACTTCAACTTCAATACTGCTATTTCTGCCATCATGGAACTTGTAAATGCTATGTACGCTCATAAGGATAAAGCTGAAACAATCAATAGCGCTTTGGCTAATGAATTGACTCATTCCTTATTGCTTCTTTTAGCACCATTCGTTCCTCATATGACAGAAGAGTTGTGGCATGAATTGGGTGAAACTACATCCATCCACACTGAAAACTGGCCTGTATACGAAGAGGCGGCTCTTGTTGTAGATGAAGTAGAAGTAGTATTACAAGTAAATGGTAAAGTTCGTGATAAACTTACTGTTTCCGTAAATATTACAAAAGAAGAATTAGAAACAATGGCTAAAGAATCTAGCCGTGTTCAAGAGTTTACAGAAGGTAAAAATATTGTAAAAGTTATTTATGTACCTGGTAAACTTGTAAATATCGTTGTTAAATAACGGTATTCTATTCGTTTAATACTGTAAGCCCCCAACTACATAGGTAGAAGGGGGCTTATTTTATAGTGAGGTAATTATGGCAAAACGTAGCGATTATATTTCCTGGGATGAATACTTCATGGGCGTTGCCATTTTAGCGGCTCAACGTTCTAAAGATCCTAATACACAAGTTGGTGCTTGTATCGTTAGCAATGATAATAAAATCTTATCCATTGGCTATAATGGCATGCCTTTGAATTGTAGTGATGATGACTTTACTTGGGAACGCGATTCAGCAGACGATAACAAATATTTCTATACTGTACATAGTGAACTCAATGCTATTCTGAATTATCGCGGTGGTTCTCTAGAGGGTTCCAAGATTTATGTTACATTATTCCCTTGTAATGAATGTGCTAAGGCAATCATTCAAAGTGGTATTAAGGCCGTTATCTACCGCGATGACCTTTATAAAGATACTAAAGAGGTTAAAGCATCTAAGCGGATGTTAAAAACTGCAGGTGTAGAGATTATTGAATATAAACCTACAGGCCGTACTTTAAATATCACATTGTAATAGAATAAATTTTTACTATTATCAAAAGACTCTATATACAAGCGTATATAGGGTCTGTTTCATATGTAGTTTACCAATATAAATTGATATCTACTAGAGACGTTAGACTAGACATATAGTTCTTTGCTGTCATCCAATTTATGATTGTTTTGTAGTTATGTTTATACTTGTAAACGACCATCAATCATAATGTCTACTTCTTGACCGTCACGAGTATAGCCTTTGATGTTCATACGTTCATGGCCAATCATAAAGTCTACATGTGTTAAGGAGTGGTTAAGGCCGCGTTCTTTTAATTCTTCTTCAGATAAACCATCGCTATCTTTGAGGCATGTTGGATAAGAGGCACCAATTGCTAAATGGCAGGACGCATTTTCATCAAACAATGTTTCGAAGAAGATTTGGTTAGATTGACTAATTGGGCTGAAGTGATCAACTAAAGCAACTTCGCCGAGGTAGTGGGAACCTTCATCAGTTTCTACTAATTCTTTCAATACTTCATAACCTTCTTTGGCTGTATATTCAACGATTTTACCTTCTTTAAACGTAAAGGAGAAATCAGAAATAGTATTACCGTGGTAAATTAAAGGTTTTGTACTGTACACAATACCATTAACGCCATTGTATTGTGGAGCAGAGAAAACTTCTTCTGTAGGTATATTAGCATTGAAAATAGTACCATCTTTGGAGGATTCTTCACCACCTAGCCAAATATGACCTTCTGGCAATTCTAATAGGAGGTCAGTACCATTTTCACAAGTATAACGCAATGCCTTTAAGTCTAATTTATTCAATGCTTCACAGCGGTGA
>DXZL01000198.1 GCA_019419725.1 Veillonella sp.
CATTTCACTGATTTATAAGGAGAAATACATTGTTCAAAAAGAATTGGGTAAAGTTCATCATCATGGTGTTCCTATTTACCGTTGTAACCTCACCATTCGTGGTGCTCTTTGGACCATTTAATAATGTAAAGCGCGCCGTTATTGGTGCCATATTGCAATCTCGCCATCCTCATTACATTACATGGCTATTCAGTGAAGATGAATTGCAATCTATTTTGGGCACTGTTGGTGTTGTTAAAAGCCAAGATCTATTCAAGTTTAATGCTCGTGAAGATAAGAGTTTAAACCTTGAAAAAATTCAGTCTGCTCGTTATGTAGGCTATATCTTAGAAATTCCAGATCCTCGTCGTATTGAAGTCGGTACAGCTGCTAATATTCAAGAAAAAGGCGATACTACAAGTAATATTGCGAAGATGAATAATGCGGTAGCTGCTATCAATGGCGGTGGTTTCCACGATCCTAATGGTACTGGTACAGGCCGTTTGCCATATGGCTTTATCTTGCATGATGGTGAATATATCATCGGTAAAGATGTAGGCCCTGAAGAAGCGGTAGACTTTGTAGGCTTCTCTAAATCTGGTAACCTTATTGCAGGTAACTATGACAAAACTCAACTTGGTGATATGAAAGCCATGGAAGGTATTACCTTTGGCCCACCTCTTATCGTAGATGGTAAGAAGATGATTACTGAAGGCGATGGCGGCTGGGGTGTAGGTCCACGTACTGCTATCGGTCAAAAGAAAGATGGTACAGTACTATTCCTCGTAATTGATGGTCGTCAACCAGGTTATTCTCTTGGCGCTACATTACGTGACGTACAAGATATTCTCTATGAAAAAGGTTGCTACATTGCAGCGAATTTAGATGGTGGTTCTAGTTCTACACTATACCTCAATGGTAAAGTAGTAAACAAACCAGCCGATTTGTTAGGGGAACGCATGATCCCAACGGCGTTTATCGTGAAATAGGAGGACAGATGAAACCTTTTACGCGTGTACTGAGCGCCTTTGCGGTAGGTATTCTTCTGCAAGGTGGGGTGTACCTATACCTTGATCAATATATGTTTGCACCGACTACGGATTTTAATGTGGCTGGTGCTTCAAAGGATGATACTAAGAACTTTCCTGATGTAAAGGAAGGAACTAAATATGTATCTTATGACCGTCAGTTCATGGCGGTTGTTACTGAAAGCTCTTTAAAAATTTATAAGGCTAATGAAAGCAAGCCTACAACGATTGATTTGAAGGGCCGTTCTATTAGTTACTTCAGCTGGATGCCTGACCGTAACTATGCTATCATGGGTCTATATGACTCTAGAGAGGTTGTTATGGCCCGTCTAAATGCGGACGATCCTGAACATGAAGTAGATACAAAACTTGAAGATTTGCCTCGCAACAGTAAAATCGTAGATGCTGCGTATTCTGAAGCGACAAACGTTGTTTACATGAAGGTAAAGGTTCAAGAAAACGCATATCGCATTTATCGTACCGATGCTAACTATGATACGCGTCGCGTTTATATGCAAGCTACAGATATTGGTCATATTGGCGTATTCTATGATGAAGATAGATTCTTCTATGATAATGTCAAGACTGGGGATATCTTCATGTTTAATGGTATTGAAGGTGGTTGGCGTGTTATTAATCCACCAGGGCGATTCCGCTTGATCGGTGTTGATATGGATAAAACTATCTATATTGCTCGTGTTGATGAGGATAACAATGCCTTAACTGTTTACACAGGTAAACTCGGTGTAGGCTTCAAACCAGTTTATAAATACAATCATCCAACAACATTCAATGAATTAACATTGTCTGATGTAAAAACTATCATTAAGGATGGTAGTGACGAAACTACGAAAGTAACAGAAGATGATACAACATCTAAATCTTCTAGTGATAGTAAAAAGAAATCTTAAGAAAAAGCCTTTATAATGATTCATTATAAAGGCTTTATTCCTATACTAGTTTGTACTAAAAGGATATATATGAATATATTATTTGTACGACTCAGCTACATAGGCGATATACTACATGCTACACCCGCAGCACGTTGGATTAAAGAGCACTATCCAGAGGCAAAGCTCCATTGGATTGTAACACCTAGCATGGTAGAACTTTTAAAGAACAATCCCTATGTAGATGAAATCATTCCGTGGGAACGGGATGAATACGAAGCACATTCTAAAAAACTACATATTCCAACGATGTGGCGCATGTGGTGGGA
>DXZL01000199.1 GCA_019419725.1 Veillonella sp.
ATTGAATTAGTACGAAATGCTGGGGGAAGAATTGTAAAAGAACCACAAGATGTTTTTTGGGGTGGTTATCATGCATATTTTGCTGATCCAGATGGATATTATTGGGAAGTTGCATGGGGTCCAAACTTTAAGTTTGATGAAAAGGGATTATTGAAATTTTAGTAGTTAATCTTGCTCAGGCGTGTCTTTGGTATCAGCTTATGATTGAGCAATTTTTTACTGTTGGATTACTTGTGTGTGTATCTAATAAAGTTTGCACAAGTTATGTTAAGTATGCGTACATCATTATATTTCCCTTTATATTTACTAACTATAGACTTAGAATCATGCTGTAACTAGTATTATATGAGCATCTGCTTCTTTAATGATATAATTTACTTAATACATGTTATTTGTTTATAGGGGAATGTATCATGAAAAAGGTTGTATGTGCACTGGTTGCACTAGCTTTTATAGGTTCTATGAATGTTGTGTCCGCAGATGATTTGATGCGGTTCCGTCTCAATGGTAATTCTATTTATGACCAGCCCTACGGTGATCGAAATGAGTTTCCTTGTCCAGATGGACTTGGTAGTTGCAGTATGACTGATAGTGATTATAAGAGCACTCGTAAAGGTCAATCGATAGAGGTGTTTGATACTGTATATGAGGCTAAGCAACATTTGAACTTTAATCCGCAGTTGCCAAGTGGAGTAGAGGGACTCCGCCCTGTACATGTATCCATTGTGGATCACGATGTATTACAAGTCGTGTATGCCTATCATGAGCTTTTAAAAGGAAAATATTTTGACCGTGTAGATGATATGCCAAAGTATATTAAATATCGCGTATCTACTTTGTCTGGTAATATCGCAGGTGACTATAAGGATTACGTACCTCAGAAAACAGAGGTTGTGAATGGTATGACCGTGACTTATCGAATGGTGGATGACTCTGTTTACTTAGCATCTTGGGAGTATGAGGGGCAGAACCATGTGTTCTTATTTAATGAGCCTATTTCTGTTAACCGGGCTAGGAAAATTATTAAGAGTGTAAGTATAAATTGAGTTATTTATTGTACTATTTTTTTAATTATGATTAGCTTATAATATACATATAAAGAGAGCCCATTGACGTGATTAGGGCGTTAGGCTCATCTAAAACTGAACAAAATTATGATGGCGCCTAACGTGTTAGAGGACTGCACTCCTCTATACGTTAGGCGTTTATCGTTGTACTATTTAATTAGTGCAATGATAGTGACTACTGATAACAGAACTATGATGATTACATAGGTAACCTTTGTTGTGTTTAATATTAAAATAATGGAGCTTATATGAACGCAGAAAATTACAGAATTTCAACGTTGCCATATATAGAAAATGCTAGCAACAAGATAATGGAAAAGTACAAAATAAAAGCACAATATGAAACGGAACCACCTCATGGTGATGCCATATATTCCATTACTATAAAGGGAAAAACATTGCCGTTTTGGATTTATGGTAGGGATGTTACTTTTATTGGTAGTAGTATGGTTATGGTCGAGTCTGTAAGATGCAAAACCTGGGATCCCATAGAAACCGTAATTATTGATCTGGAAAATGAAGCGTATGCTAGTTTAAAGGAATGGTATACAGACATTTCATTTGCTAATAATCAAATTGAGTTAACTAATCAGGTGGTAAAAAAGAAAAAATTAATGTTAAATGATTTTGGAGATTTAGAGTGGATAAGCTTTTAAGAGTATTTGAGTAGAGGCTACATTGACTACAATATAGTGAAGTGTTATTCTATATATGACAAGGGATATCAATATGTGACATAGTCTCATATGAACGAAAAAATAGCAGGGCGGCCACCCTGCTATTTTTGTTGTGCTAGTTACTAACAAGAATGCTAGATGCATAATATTCATTTTATTTTAATTGACATAACTCTATAGAATACAGTACAATACCCTTATATCTTAAAAACAAGCTATGAATGGGTATAAAGGTTTACAAATCCTGCTTTCAGAGAGTTGCCGGTTGGTGCGAGGCAATAGAGGTTGTACGCTGACACTCTCCCGTGAGCTTTGGTGGCGAATTCAGCAGTAGTCATCGACGGTGGTTCCGTTATACCCGCAACGAGTCCCAATTAGGGTGGTACCGTGTTATG
>DXZL01000002.1 GCA_019419725.1 Veillonella sp.
CTAAGGAATTTAGCCGCGACAATAATTACCATTGTCCAATGGTTATTTCCTATCCGGAACTTATCAAAAACAATATGCAAGAGGTTCTAGGGGATACTCCATTCCACGCACCATTCTTGCCATTGGCTGATAAAAAATCTCTTGTTCCTGCTCTTGTGAAAGCATTGGACTTCTTGAACCTCAAGAAGAAAGATATTGCTAATGCTGTAGAAAAAGCTTGGGAAGAACAAGAAAACTGTAAGGCTTCTTACCGTGAAACAACGAAGAAAACCGTATCTCGCCTCGTAGCAGAACAAATTCCTACTATCGTATTGGCTGGCCGTCCATATCATTTGGACTCTGGTATTAATCACGGTATTCCAGAGCTTATTACATCCCTTGGTATGGCTGTTCTTACAGAAGATGGCGTTGCGCCACTGGGGAATGAAATCAAGCATCTACGTGTTGTAGACCAATGGTCTTACCATAGCCGTTTATACCGCGCTGCTGAATTCGTAAGTAGAACAGAAGGCTTCCAAATTGTTGAGCTTAACTCCTTTGGTTGCGGTCTCGATTCTATCGTAGCGGATCAAGTAAAAGATATACTTTCAGCAAACCATAAGATTCATACCTTACTCAAAATTGACGAAGGTACAAACCTTGGGGCTGTAACGATCCGTTTGCGTTCCTTGCAATCTGTAATGGAACGTAGCTTGCGTCGTCATCACAACCCAGAGGCACCAGAAGTGGTGGAAGAACAATTGCCAACCTACGATTATAATCGCGTGGTGTTCACAGAGGAAATGCGTAAGACCTATAAAATCTTGGTGCCACAAATGTCACCATTGCATTTTAGCCTCTTAGATCCAGTCCTCAAAAACGAAGGCTATAACTTTGAAATGTTGCCAGCACCAACGCGTGACGACATTGAAGTGGGCTTAAAATACATCAATAATGATGCATGTTACCCAGCGATTATCGTTGTAGGTCAGCTCATGTCTGCACTATTATCTGGTAAATATGATATCGATAAAACAGCTGTTATCATCTCTCAAACAGGTGGTGGGTGCCGTGCTACAAACTATATCGGTTACTTGCGTAAGGCTTTAATCGATGCTGGTATGAAGCAAGTACCAATCCTATCTCTTAATGCAAGCGATATGGAACGTCAACCAGGTTTCAAATTGACAAAAGGTTTCTTACATCGTATGATCCAAGCCGTTGTTTACGGTGATGCCCTCATGCAATGCGTATTGGCTACACGTCCTTACGAAACTAACCCGGGCTCTACAGATGCTTTATGTGATTACTGGATTAAAAAATTACGTGAAAACATTACATCTGCCAGCCTTCGTCAGTATAATAAGTACATCAAAGAAATCATTCATGACTTTGATAACTTGCCGGTCAATAAAGATGTACAAAAACCTCGCGTTGGCGTCGTAGGGGAAATTTACGTTAAATTCCATCCAAGTGCTAACAACCATATCAATGAACTCATTGAAAAAGAAGGTGGCGAAGTCGTTACATCTGGATTATTAGACTTCTTCTTGTACTGCGCAATGGACAGTACATATCGTGCTAAACACCTTGATGGTACATGGCTATCTGGCTTCTTTGGTACATTGGCTCGTGAAGCCCTTGAACTCTACCGCTTGCCATACGCTAAAGCAGTAGCAGCGTCTAAAAACTTTGACCCTCTACAACGTATGACAGAAGTAGCAAAAGAAGCAGCTCAATTCATCGGTCTTGGTAACCAATGTGGTGAAGGCTGGTTCCTCACAGGCGATATGATTGACCTCATTGAAAAAGGTGCCAAACAAATCGTATGCTTGCAACCATTCGGCTGCTTACCAAACCACGTAACAGGTAAAGGCATGGTTAAAACACTATCCGCTGCCTACCCAGACGTGCGCATTGCTGCTATTGACTACGATCCAGGCTCCAGTGCAGTAAACCAAGCAAATCGACTAAAACTATTACTATCGACAATGTTTGAATAAAGGTGTGCTCCGTTATATTTTCAATGGGGCCCTGTGACAACTGCATATTACTAGTATAGAAAAAACAAAGTCCTCTCTTGGCTCAGTACGTCGCTACGCTCCGTAAAATCGCTGCAGAGAGGACTTTGTTCTTTTCTATATAGACCTGTTATGAGGACGTCCCATTGAAAATATAACTAGTGCAGATATGGATAGATGTAAGGAGATGTGGCTATGCCACATCTCTTTTTCCTACAATCAGTTGGACAGGTGCTTTCCTTTATTGTGCATAGTGTATTTGTAAAAAAGAATTAGCAGATTTTAATTTAAGCTGTATAGCCCCACAATGGGACGCCTCTACAGGTAGTGTTAATATAAATAAGATACCCCTTTCCGAAGCGATTTTACGAAGCGTAGCGCCGTACTGAGCAAGGAAAGGGGTATCTTATTTATATACTAATATTATTCTGTTGTAGTTGGGCCCCATTGTAGGGCTCACACAAATGTTTAAAAGAGTTTATTCTTTCTCTACCAAACCATACAAGCACAATAAGGAAAGCACTGCACATACTAGCATTGTAATCCCCATTGGTATACCCGTATGATCCCCACCTATACCAACTAATGGAGATACAATACCTGCAGCAAACATGCTTGCAAAGCCTAGTATGGCAGAGGCGCTGCCTGCCATTTTTCCATAGTTAGTCATAGCCATAGAGAAGGAGGCAGAACCGAATAGGGATACTGTGCACACAGTAAAGAATAGAATTGTTGTTACAGGAATGAGAGACCATTCAAAAATCATAGCTACTAAGAATAGTAAGGAGCCGATAGTCAGTTGCCATAGACTGAATGTAAGTATTTGACGAGATGTTACGACATTACTTACTCGTCCGCTAATGGCACTGGCCAAGATAATGCCGCAGCTATTGATACCAAAAAGATAACTAAATTTCTGGGCTGAAAGTTGGAAAATATTTTGGTATACAAAGGATGAACCTGATATATAGGCAAAGAAAGCGCCGAAAGCAAAGAATTGAATTAAAGATTGTCCCAGGAAACGTTTATCTTTGATCAGTGTAAAGTAGTTATTTATAGCCGTAACAAGGCCGCCAGTAACGCGTTTTTCCTTTGGTAAGCTTTCACGGAAAAGAAAAGAGCCTATCAATAAAATAGCAGAGAATACTGCTAAGATAACAAAGATTACGCGCCATGTAGTAAATAAGAGCAGTTGACCGCCTACTAAAGGTGCAAGGACTGGTGCGAGGCCGTTAACCATCATGAGTAAGGCAAAAAGTTTTGTTAATTCTTGACCAGATGCAAAGTCTCGAGCGATGGCTTTGGCAATTACAACGCCTACAGAGCCAGTTAAGCCTTGTAGAAATCTTCCGAGTAAAAGTATTTCGATACTAGGCGCATAGGCACAAATAATACTAGAGATAACACATAGTAAATTACCTATAATAAGTGGTAACTTACGGCCCATTGTGTCACTTATTGGGCCACCAAATAATTGGCCTAAGGCAACACCAAAGGTCATAACACCAATGGTCATTTGAATATTTGATGCTGTTGTATTTAATTCGCCAGGCATAATCGGTAATGCAGGTAAATATAGATCTGTTGCGAGCGGTGTAATAGCTGTTAACATGCCAAGGAATACTACCAAGATAAAGGAAACCTTAGCAGAATTTTCTTGAGTCATACAATCCTCCTATCTTAAAATGGGAAAAATAAAAGCCTGCGAATCGCACTTCGCAGACTGCATTTAATTTTTTCTATTTGATACGATGTATTTTACCATGATTGAGAAAAAATATCTATATGAAATATTGAGTTTGCTTTATCTCTATTTATAGATTACAATTAGTATATTAATTATATCTAAAAATATCAATATACTTGTTGTCGATGGGAGAATTATATGAAATATTTAATAAAAGGTTTTGTGTTAGCTGCAATAGTAGTAATCGGGACAGCTACGGTTTCATCTGTAGAAGCAATTAGTTCTGATGAGGCTGTTCAAAGCGCCTTAGCACGTGTACCGGGTGCAACAGTTACAAATGTAACTGAATTCAATCGTGATTATGAAAATGGCCGTTTAGAGTATGAAGGTGAAATTCATTACAATGGTTATGAATATGACTTTGAAATCGATGCAGATACAGGAGCTTTTACTAAATGGGAAGTAGAGCAAGAGGCTTATTAATAGATTGTTACAATTATATGTAGCCAATTAATGAACTCTAAATTGCATTATCATTAATCAGTGTTATTTGTATATTTTATATGTGGCAATAAAAAAGAACAGCTCATCAAGAGCTGTTCTTTTATGTTACCAAATCTTAGAAGAAGAAGTGGTGAATTTCATGGATGAAATGTTGACCGAAGAAGGAGATACAACCATGCATAACGATGAAGATCAAGAAGTATTTGAATGCGCTGTTCATGATAACGCTTGCTTCGATTTCATGTTCTAAGTTGTGAGCTTCTTCAGAACCAATTTCTTTGTGGTTTTCTAGGTATGCTTTCAAAGCAGGACCTACGGCACCAATAGAAATCGCGATGGATTGTGGGGACAACATTTTGCCGATACCAGCTGCACCGGAGTTAACTGCTGCCAACCAGAAGCCAAGATCTTCGAAGTTTGTAGGATCTAAACCTTGAGCTGCAGCGATTTGAAGTGGGCCAAACAATACGTTGGAGTTTGTACCGGAACCTGTCAAGAAGGCACCCAACGCACCTACGATAGGAGCGAATAGAGGGTACAAGGAACCTGTACCCGCAACCATTGCTTTCGCAATATCTGCAGTCATACCAGAGTAAGTCATCAATTTAGCTGTCATAACAACTGTGATGATTGTAAGGTATGTGAATTTCAAGTTTTTAACTGTGGAACCCAATGTACCGAAGATTTCGCCAGCTTTTGCTTTTTGGATGAAACCACCAACAATACCAGCGATAAAAATCATAATACCAGGAGTTGCAATCCATACGAATGTGTAAGGTTTTGCACCAGCACCTTGATAAATAGGTACAGATGTTTTAATGGACGCAAGAGGACCATTAATTGCAGGGAACAATTTAGAAGTTAATAACAATAATACGAAGATTAAGATGAATGGCATTGCAGCTACAAGGCCTTCACCACCAGAAACTTTTGGAACTTCGCCAGTTTGTTTAACTGCGTATGCAGGATCATTAGGAGGCATAATTTTTGCACAGATAATGATAACTGCCATGATAACGATGGATGCAGAGATTACGGATAATTCTGGACCCATTACTGCGTTGATTATAGTTTCAGGAATAGCTAATGCTAAACCGGAAAGTAATGTAACAAGGAATACGCCTTTTAACGCTTTGATACCGCCACCAATAATCATAACAACGAAGAATGGTGCGATAAGGTTAAGTAAGAATAATTGTACGGAAATGAATGTACCTAAATGGCTTGGATCAAGGCTTGTTAAGGATGCCAATGTAGTTGTTGGAATACCAATAGAGCCGAATGTTGTAGGTACGGAGTTAGCAACGAGACATGCAATGATAGATTTTAGTGGGTCAAAACCTACGGCAACCATCATAGCAGCTGGAATTGCAACGGCAGTACCAAAGCCAGCCATACCTTCCATGAAGGCACCGAAGCCCCATGCAAGTAACAATGCAAGTACACGAGTATCAGATGTTACAGAAGAAAGCATTGTTTTAATAGTTTCCATTGCTTTCGTATGTACTACCAAGTTATAAACGAAGATAGCAGCTGTAATAACTAATAGAATTGGCCAGATTGCCAATGCGGCACCTTCAAGGGCACCAGTGACCATAATAAATGGGTCAGATTGGAATGCTGTAATAGCGATGATGAAAGAACCGATTGCAGCAACACTTGTTGCTTGCCATGCTGGTAATTTCAAGATGGATAACGCTACGATCAACCAAATGATTGGAGATAGCGCTAATAGAACGGTGATAGCACTCATTTCTAAAATCATCCTTTCAAGAAAAATAAAAATATATGCTTAACAGGACGATGTAGCTTAATCAATTTAATTGATGAGTAAATCGCTATTATATTAAGTTGTAAAAGTTCAGTTAAAATAAAGGATTACAATAAAATAACAGATATACTTATCATAAAAAGTGATATATCTCTTAAAAATTTTTAACCTCATTACATATGAGGTTAAGAATATAAGAGAGGGGACATAAACAGTGTTTATGTCCCCTTCTTTACTGACTACATGTCCGTGTTAGGGCCTTTGTAAGGTCTTAGGTATTAGTAGTTACCTTTGAACATTGTAGCAGGAGCTTCTGGTACATAATCGCCGAAGTAGGATTTGAAGTCTAGACCTAATTCGTTGCAAAGATCTTGAACTTCTAGCATTGTACCGTTAAGTACAGGGATGCCTTCAGCTTTAACTTTTTCAACGGATTCATGTTCTTTTTCACCATGAGTGTAGATACGGTCTTGACCAGCAGCTTTAGGAGCTTCACGTAATTCTTGTAAGAATTGGGAGAAGTGTTTTTTGATTTCAGCTGGGTCACCGAAGAATTCAGGGTTGATAGCCATGAAGCCGTGGCAGATATTGGATTTACCGCCAACCATACATTTGTTGGAAGTACCGCCTTGAGACAAGATGGAGGAGAATAATTCAGCAATCATGCCGTTACCATAACCTTTGTGGCCGCCAAGAACTTCTGTAGCACCACCTAAAGGAAGGATACCGCCGCCTTCATGACGGGAAATGTTGCCCAATACTTCAGCTGCATCAGTGGAAGGAACGCCGTCTTTATTAACAGCCCAGCCATCTGGAGTAGCTTTGCCCATTTTGTTGTACATTTCAAGTTTACCACGAGTTACTACTGTAGTGGAGCAATCGAAGAAGAAGTCAACAGGATCAGCTGGTACAGTCCAAGCGATAGGGTTGGAACCAAGCATAGCTTTACGAGCATATACAGGAACCATGATTGCTTCGGAGTTTGTACAAGAGAAACCGATTAAGCCTTGGTCGGATGCCATTTTAGCATAGTAACCAGCGATACCATAGTGGTTGGAGTTACGTACGGATACGATACCAACACCGGATTTTTTAGCTTTTTCGATAGCCATTTCCATAGCTTTGTGCCCCAACAATTGGCCCATGCCATCATGACCGTCGATAACTGCGGAGATTGGAGTTTCTTTTACGATTTCAGGTTTTGCGTCGATTTTGATCAAGCCATTAGTGATACCTTTGTGGTAACGAACCATACGTTGCATACCATGGCTTTGAATACCGAACAAGTCGGAAGTCAAAAGTACGTCTTGGATGATGTCAGCTTCTTTTTCGGAGAAACCGAATTTTTGGAAAGCGTCCATGCTTAATTTTTTTAATGTTTCATAAGGGAATAACACAGTGTTTTTTGCGTCTGCCATCGTTAAAACCTCTTTTCAGAAAATATGTACCTGATATAGTAACGTCACTCTAAAATATCATGAAATTTAAATGATATTTGGTGAGCTCTATATCCTCTCAAATGACAATGTCAGTATAGCACAGAAAGAAGTGAGATTGAATAGTCTTACAGTCTGAAACACATTACTAAATACGCATACGTACCGGTGATGTTTGTCACATATTCCGAGGTCGATTACTGAAACATCCGATTATACCTAAAACTATATGGTTATGACTTTTAGTTATGATTGCATGATTTTTTTATAGATTTTCAGTATTTTTATAGAACTTATTAGTATATCTGTTTAGGTTTTGAGCAAGAATGAGAATGGATAAATATCGATAAAACTTGAAATGTTCAATATTATATATAAAAAATATTGATATGTATATTAACGTATTGTGATAACTAAATGTATTGATATGCATATTATACAATAATTTTAATCTTTGTGAAGATAGAAAATGTGTTAAAGGTTACACTTATACAGACAATGCTGTAATATAATATAAATATACATCCTATAGTTTATATAATTTATAAGCGAGGTGCTTATTTTGAAAGAATACAAATCAGTATGTCCTTATGATTGCCCAGATGCATGTGGTCTAATCGTATCGGTAGAGAACAACAGAGTAGTATCTGTTCGTGGCAATAGAGATCATGCTTTTACAAGAGGTACATTGTGCCCTAAAATGGCGCATTACGAACAAGTGGTTCATTCTCCATTGCGTTTACAGTACCCAATGAAACGGATTGGTAAGAAAGGTGTTGGACAAGACCAATATGTGCGTATCAGCTGGGATGAAGCATTAGATACCATTGTTAATAATTTTAAAGAGACTATTAATACTTATGGTAGTGAAAGTATTTTGCGTTACTCTTATGCAGGTACTATGGGTGTGATACAAAGCCCAGCAGCGGATTACTTTTTCCGCCGCATTGGTGCTACAGACCAGGACCGTGGTATTTGCTCCCCTGCAAAAAAGGCAGGATTTCAATCTGTTTATGGTGATACACTGGCCATTAAACCACAAGAGGCACAACATAGTGATTTAATTGTTCTATGGGGCATTAATGCCACTGCTACCGATGTTCATATCTTACATGATGTAAACATAGCAAAAAAGAATGGCGCTCGAGTTTGGATTATTGATACTCATAAAACCTATACTTTTAATCAAGCTCATGAACATATTTACGTAAAATCTGGTAGTGATGGCGCCTTGGCGTTAGGTATGCTTCATATTATTCATCGAGACGGTTTAGCAGATATAGATTTTATTAAGAAACATGTACAAGGCTATGATCAGCTCGTAAACGATGTGTTGCTTGATTTTACACTGGAAAAAGCAGCTGAACTTTGTGGCGTTTCCGTAGAGCGTATGACTGAGTTTGCCCATGCATATGCTAAAGCTAAGGCTCCATTTATACGTCTTGGCAGTGGGTTGTCTCGCTATGGGAATGGTGCTATGAACTGTCGTGTTATTAATGCATTACCTGCTGTAGTTGGAGCGTGGCAACATTTAGGCGGTGGCTTATTATCGAGTGCTAGTGGTAGTAAGTTTGTTGGCAAGGAAGTGATGCAACAGGCTCATGTGGATGCACCAGCAAAGCGATTGATGCCTATGATTAAACTAGGTGAAATGCTTACAAACCCATCAGGTACAGCTGTGCATAGTCTTTATGTATTCTCTAGTAATCCGGCTATAACAGCACCTGATCAAAATGTAGTGCGAAAAGGCTTGATGAGAGATGATTTATTTACGGTTGTTCACGAACGCTTCTTTACCGACACATGTAAATACGCCGATATTGTATTGCCCGCCACAACATCAGTAGAACATGACGATATATATAACTCCTATGGGCACTATACAATTGGAACGGGTTATAAATTAATCGATCCTATTGGCGAATCCCGCTCTAACTGGCAAGTGATTTCTGAATTAGCTAAACGTATGGGACTTACAGATGAATTCTTTAAGCATAGTGAACGAGATTTAATAGACCAAATTGTAAGTGCGTCGCACCGTATTTCTAAGGATGATCAAAATTTAATTCTCCAAGGTGAACCAGTAGAGATGACGTTGCCTGAAAATTATAAATTAGATTTTAAAACGCCATCTGGAAAGATTGAGTTATATAATCCACATGATGTGGAGCCACTAATTCGTTATTTACCGCCTTATGGTGATGATGCACCATTCTGGCTTATTATCGGTAATGATATTCGCATTTTAGATTCTAGCTTCTGTGAGTTAGAGTTTGATGATCCTGAATTGATGAAACTACGCATCAATCCTAAAGATGCAAAAGTATATAACATTAATGATGGCGATGAAGTGGAAATCTATAATCAACGTGGTAGTGTAAGAATTAAAAGTTACTACGATGAAGATGTACAACGAGGTACATTGGTAACCCTTGGTGTATGGTGGCAATCACAATCTAGTGATCCTAATGTAGGTATTAATGTACTTACAGCAGATAGACCTACGGATCAAGGTTGGGGTAGCACATTCTATGATGTGCAAGTTCACATTAAAAAGGCGGATGTTTAATTTCCTTTACTTATAGGAATAATATTATGCCGATATATCATAACAAGGATATTTTTGTTGCATACATATCCTCATTAGGATTATAATAGTAATATTATTTCTATATATAACCTGAAGGGGGTTACGTTTATGAATGGTAATGATAAATTATCTGCCCGCGCCTATTGGGCTATAGGCATGATGTTATTCGCCCTATTCTTTGGGGCAGGGAATTTGATCTTCCCAGCGGCCTTAGGTCAACAAGCTGGTAGTAATGTAGGTTGGGCTTTGCTCGGCTTCGTATTAACAGGTGTAGGCCTTCCACTTTTAGGTGTTGCAGCGATGGGGTACTCCTCCTGTAAAGATGTTGAAGAACTTGCGAGCCGTGTTCATCCAATTTATGGCTTGTTGTACACAATTTCTCTTTACTTGAGTATCGGTCCAATGTTTGCGACGCCACGTACTGGTACTGTAGCTTATGAAATTGCAATTAAACCTTTCACAGAAGGTTTAAGCATGAATATGGAACCAATTTTCTTGGCATTATTCTTTGGTGTTTCTTTGTGGTTATCCATTAGCCCACAAAAGCTTGTTAATCGTATCGGTAATATTTTGACACCAGCATTACTACTTGTAATTCTGTTGTTAATTATTAAATCCTTTATGACTCCGCTAGGCGGCTATGCAGTGCCACAACCTACTTATGGTGATGCACCTACAGCTGTGTTGCAAGGTTTCTTGGACGGCTATAATACGATGGATGCATTGGCTTCCGTAGTATTTGCTATTCTTGTAATCGACTTTGTTCGTCTTAGCGGCGCTACATCTCGTGCGGTTATTACAAAAACAGTAATGGAAGTAGGCGCTATTGCAGTATCTCTTCTTGGTATTGTTTATGTATTTATCGCTAACATTGGTGCTACTAGTGTTGAACGCTTTGGTTTGTTTGATACAGGTGCTCCTGTGTTGTCCGTAAGTGCTAACTACTTGTTCGGTGAATTCGGTCAAATTATCTTGGCTATCATCGTTCTCTTGGCTTGCTTGTCTACGAGTATCGGTCTTATCACTTCTTGTGGTACGTACTTCCACAAGTTGACACCGAAGATTAGCTATAAATTATATGTAGTAATCTTCTCCGTAGCAGCATTTGGTCTTAGCATGTTCGGTTTGAAAACAATCATCAGTGCAGCGATTCCAGTGTTGATGCTCTTGTATCCGTTAACGATTGTAATCATCTTGTTGGCACTTCTTCATAATGTGTTCGGTGGTCGTCGTTGCGTATACGCATGGACAATGGCTTTCACAATGATCTCTGCTCTTATGACTGGTCTTGAAACGGCAGGTATTGCACCTGTTGCATTGGAACAGCTCTTTACTCAATACATTCCATTCCAGGCTGCTGGCATGGGCTGGGTGAGCTTTGCGGTATTAGGCTTTGTTGTAGGTCTTATCCATAAAGGTCTTGTGTCCGAAAATAAATAAATAATATTAAAGGTTCTATACTTTCGTTTTGGGTGAAAGTATAGAACCTTTTTGTGTCTTAAGGGTTGTCATATAAAATTGATTTTGTGAGTAGAAGTTTCTATAATAAGAATATAGATAATGAATGAATGAAGGAAGGAAGATTTTATGCGTAGTACTCATTGTTTACCTAGTTATAGTTTTGGCGGTCATGAGGTGTTCGATGCTATTCCCAAATTTACAAAATTATATGGTAAGTCTGTAGCTATCATCGGTGGTGAGACAGCTCTTTCTAAAGCTTTGCCACACATTCGTCCAGTGCTTGATAAAGCAGGGATTAAAGTGCTAGATATTATTCACTTTGGTGGAGAGTGTACTTTCGCTCGAGGTAAGGAAATTGCACAAATGGCTTCTGTAAAAGATGCGGACTTTATGTTTGCTGTTGGTGGCGGTAAGGCCATGGATACGGTAAAAGTAGTAGCTCTAGAGTTAGATGATAAACCATTCTTTACAATTCCGACCATTGCCTCTACTTGTGCTGCAACGTCAGAAGTAGCAGCTGTATACACTGCAGAGCATACTTTTGATGACGTAGCCTTTGTAAATCATCCTCCTGTGCACTGCTTTATTGATGCTGATATTCTCGTAGAAGCACCAAGCCGTTACTTGTGGGCGGGAATGGGAGATACTATTGCAAAACACTATGAAACTCATCTTTCTGCTCGCAATCGTGAGCAAGATTATAATACTCAGTTAGGCCTTACTCTAGCTTCTATGTGTAGTGAACCAATTTTAGTACATGGTATACAAGCCTATAAAGACAGTCAAGCTAAAAAACGTAGTGATGCATTTGATACCATTGCTATGACTGTTATCTTTACTACCGGTATTGTATCGGGTTGTGTTCCTATGGCATATAATAGTAATATGGCTCATGCTGTATGTTATGGCTGTGTTACTAATAAAGAAACAGAAGAAAACCATTTGCATGGTGAAATGGTAGCATATGGCTTACTTATTTTGTTAACCGTTGACCAACAAATGGATGAATTACAACGGTGGTTACCAATATACCGCGAATTAGGTTGGCCTACTAAACTTTCACAGTTAGGTCTTACTGCATCGCATATTCCTCAAATTGTTGAAAAGGCTACATCTGTTCATGATATTGATGTATCTCCGTACAAAATTACAGCAGATATGTTGACTAAGGCTATTCAATACATGGAATCTCTTGATTAATATAATTTGTAACCGTTTGTGTATGTTATGTGATGAGGTTATAAATGCGAAAAATTGTAAAGGGTGGCTTATATCGTCATTTTAAAGGCATGTACTATTATGTGTTAGATGTTGCAACTCATTCGGAAACGAGTGAACAGTTCGTAGTGTATCAAAAATTATATGATCAACGTGACTTATATGTACGACCACTAGATATGTTTTTGAGTGATGTGGATCAAGAAAAATATCCTGATGTAGAGCAGAAAGAGCGATTTAAGTTAATGAGCGGACGTGATTAGGAGGGCCTGTGGAACAGAAATTTTTCTTTTTCGATATAGACAATACCTTAGCTGTGTGGCCGGAAGGTAAAATTCCTGACAGTGCTCAATATAGCTTAGATGAATTAAAGCGCCGTGGTCATAGGGTGGCACTAGCAACAGGCCGTATCCAAGTAGATGCAAAGCGTTTTGCGGAACAAGCGGGGCTTACAGATTTTGTGGCAGATGGCGGACATAGTGTTACTGTTAATAATGAACTAGTGTCCATGATTGGCATGGATCGTGATGCATGCATTAACTATTTGGAATATTTAGAGTCCCATAATATTCCTTGGGCTGTAACAGATCGGAATAAATTAGGCCGAATTACGCCGTATAAGGAAATATTAGATTGGCATCCGAATTGGGATGTTTTTAAAACGACAGTAGATCCTAATTTTGACTTTCATAATGTAGAAGAATTTTATAAGATTTATGTGTTCTTTAAAGAAGGGGAAGAAGAGGAAAAAGAAATTGAGCATATGACGCATAAGCTCATTCGTTATGGCGATGGCTGTGTTTTATATGAACCAATGGAAAAAGCTTTGGGTATTCGCAATATGCTTGATTATTTTGGTATGAAACCTAATCAAGCCGTAGTATTTGGTGATGGATATAATGATTTATCTATGTTTAGGCCCGAATGGCTTAATATTGCCATGGGAAATGCACGTGCTGAATTGAAAGAAAAAGCCGATTATATCACTACTGACTGTGATAAGGATGGCATTTATAATGCGTGTAAGCATTTCAAGTGGATTGATTAGTTTGAGTTAATTCCAAGCAGACGGTTTGGCTCAATTAAAAGGTGGCTTCCAAGAAGGTGCTATTACTAACCAACCTCACTATGACAGATTACAAGACGCTTTGGAAAAATCTAAAAAAGAAGGTTCTACATTCAAAGATCTTGATGCAGAACGGGACAATCTATTGAACGTTCTTAATGAATTAGTGCCAGTGTATAAAGAGTTGACTTCTTATAATGACTCTAAAGCCTATATGAACGATGGCGGTGCTAAAGGTAAAGAGTTAGCAGCTAAATCTGGCTGATCGTTACAATTCCGTAGTCGGTTCAGTCCGTCAAGTACTTGCAGACTCAAACGAAAATAATCTTGACGAAATGATTCAATCCTTCAATGCTTATATTGATACCTATAACAGCACGAACCCAGAACAATTTGATGGTAAATAATAGATAATATATAACTGAAAGTATAAGGTTATATAATTTGGTAAATTTAATAATTATTTAAACCAAATTTTCTCTAAAACATGATATACTAAAAAAGAGCCGCTCACGGGTTGAGCGGCTTTTCTATGTGAATTTTACATACATGTTAGTATATACGATATATTTTGGGGGAACTATGAACTGGAAACGCTTGGCTTTATGCGCAATGTTAGGGATTACAATGCTTGGTACAGCGGCATGTGGTACAAAAAGTGGGGAACAACCACAAGGGAATACTGTAAAAGCAGAAACGGTAGCTATGCCTAACTTCTCTAACGCACCAATTGCTGATGAATACGCCATTTTTGATACAAATTATGGTCAATTCAAAGTTCGATTGTTAGGCTCTAAAGCACCTATTACAGTAAAAAACTTTGATTACCTAGTGAAAAAAGGTTTCTATAATGGTGTTACATTCCACCGCGTTATCGAAGGCTTTATGATTCAAGGCGGAGATCCAGATGGTACAGGTGCTGGCGGTCCAGGCTATACAATTCCTGATGAGTTCTCCAATGATTTACACTTCAACAAAATGGGCGTTCTTGCCATGGCAAACCGAGGCCCTAATACAGGTGGCTCTCAATTCTTTATTACATTGGGACCTACAGATTGGTTAGATAATAAACACACTATCTTTGGCACTGTAGTACAAGGCATGGATGTAGTTGAAAAAATTGGCAAAGTAAAAACAGGCCGTAATGATAAGCCTATAGAACCAGTAATCATCAATACTATTACGTTGGAACCGATTACTGATGATGCAAAAAATGGCAAATAAGGAGGTTAAGTCTGAAGAGCGGCACTATGTGTACTTGGTGCGTTGCGCAGATGATTCCTTGTATTGTGGGTGGACCACCGATATTGAACGCCGTATAGAGGCTCATAATGGGCTTATTCCAGGCGGTGCTAAGTATACGAGAGGACGACGTCCTGTTGAATTGGTGTATTCTGAAAGCTTTCACAATAAACAAGATGCACAACGTAGAGAATATGCCATAAAACAGATGACAAAGACTAAGAAATTGCGACTCATTGAGGGTGCAAAATAGTCTTTGATTATGGTATAATATGATGATTAATTACTGCCATGGAGGTTGAAAAATGAAGCGGGTTCTAGTGTCCGTAAAAAGTGTACAACGAGATATGGACGGCAAGGATACCGTAGTGGAACTGATTTCCCCAGGTACATCACATGAAAAGGGTAATGCCCAGTATGTGCGTTATGAAGAATCTAGTGTGACTGGCTTAGATGGGGTAAAGACGACCATTAAAATCCATGATGACTCTATTGTATTGCTTCGAACAGGGGCTGTTAATATGCGTCATCAATATGTCCGTGGTGAAGAGCGCGAATCCGTGTATGAAACACCGTATGGTGATTTACACATGGCCGTGAATACTCATGAATTAACAGTAGACTTTCACGAAGGCGTAGGTCATGTTCATTTAGGATATGACATTTCCGTCGAAGGTGAATGGCAATTTTATAATCAGTTAGATATAGACGTGCGGGAGGATACAGAGCATGGAAATGAAGGAAATCCTGAAATCGGGGATTGAACAGGCATTACAAGATACGATTAACAGCGGTGGTTTACCAGCTGGGGAATATCCAGAAATCGTTCTCGAAGTGCCACCTCAAAAAGAATTCGGTGATTTTTCTACAAATATCGCTATGCAATCCGCTCGTGTAGCTCGTCAAAACCCTCGTGCTATTGCAGAGGCTTTGATTAGCCATATGAATTTTGATTGGCTCGAACGCGCTGAGGTTGCTGGTGCAGGTTTCATCAACTTCTTCTTGAAATCTGATATGGTATACGATACGTTGAAAGCTATTTTAAATGCTGGCGATCAATATGGTGTTCAACCATTGCGTGCACGCGATACGATTCAAGTAGAGTACGTAAGTGCGAACCCAACAGGTCCGTTACATGTCGGCCATGGTCGTGGTGCTGCGTATGGTAGTGCTCTTGTAAACTTGTTGCGTGCAGCAGGTTACAATGTACAATCCGAGTACTACATCAATGATGCAGGTAACCAAATCGATAATATGGCTATCTCCATTGAGTACCGTTTCCAAGAGTTGCAAGGTGCTACATTAGTGTTCCCACCTAAGCGCAACGAAGATGGTTCCATGCCTGAATTTGATATTCCAGAAGGGGCTCTAGTATTCCCTGAAAATGGCTACCGTGGTCCTGATATTATCGAGACTGCAAAAGCTATTGCAGAACGAGAAGGCTTCGATAAATTAAATGCTATGAACGAAGCTGATCGTGTAGCATTGTTTAAAGAAGAGGGCTTAAAAGAAAAATTAGCTCGCTTAGAGGAAACATTAAGCAATTTCCGTGTTACTTTCGATAATTGGTTCTCTGAACGTACTGTTCATGAAGCTGATGAAATTCATCACTCTGTAGAGGCGTTAAAGGCTCTTGGCAAAGTGTATGAAAAAGACGGTGCATTGTGGTTGAAATCTACTGACTATGGTGATGATAAAGACCGCGTAGTTATTCGTGATAATGGAGTTCCTACATATTTAGCGGCAGATATTGCATACCACCGCAATAAATATGATCGTGGCTTCAAAGAAATGATTGATATTTGGGGCGCTGACCATCATGGTTATGTATGCCGTGTAAAAGCTGCTATGGCTGCTTTTGGGTATGATCCAGATAAATTAACAGTATTATTGTTACAAATGGTAGCATTGTTCCGCGATGGACAACTCGTTAAATTATCTAAACGTAGCGGCGATAGCGTTACATTAGATGAATTGATTGAAGAGGTTGGCGTAGATGCATCTCGTTACTTCTTCTTGATGCGTTCTCTAGATAGTCAACTTGATTTTGATATTAACTTGGCTAAATCTCGTAGCAATGATAACCCAGTATATTATATCCAATATGCTCATGCTCGTATTCAAAGCATTTACAACCAAGTGCGTGAAGCAGGCATTGCATTTGGCGATTATAGTGAAACTGATTTCACAACGCTTATAAGCGAAATAGAATTAGAATTGATTAAAAAATTAGCTGAATATCCAGAAGAGGTCGTTCAATCTGCTGAACATCGTGCACCACATCGAATTGCTCGTTACTTATTCGATTTGGCAAGCATGTTCCATTCCTTCTATCGTCAAGGTCGTATCATTGGCGTAGATCCAGCGTTGCAACAAGCTCGTCTAGGATTAATCACAGCGATCGCCCTCGTACTTCGTCAAGGCTTGGGTATTTTAGGTATTTCTGCTCCGGAAAAAATGTAATAGGTGGGAGGCATCATGGCAACTAAGTATATTTTCGTAACTGGCGGCGTTGTTTCTTCTCTTGGTAAAGGGATTACAGCAGCATCCTTGGGTCGCTTGCTTAAAAACCGCGGTTTCAATGTAACGATTCAAAAATTTGACCCATACATTAATATTGACCCTGGTACGATGAGCCCTTACCAACACGGTGAAGTATTCGTAACAGATGACGGTGCTGAAACTGACCTCGATTTGGGTCACTATGAACGCTTTATCGATATTAACCTTAGTAAACGTTCCAACATTACAGCAGGTAAAGTGTACTGGTCTGTAATCAATAAAGAACGTAAAGGTGATTACTTGGGCAGCACTGTACAAGTAATTCCACATATTACAAATGAAATCAAACAAAACGTATACCGCGTAGGTAAAGAGGATAACGCAGATGTAGTTATCACTGAAATCGGTGGTACTGTAGGTGATATTGAAAGCTTGCCATTCATGGAAGCTATCCGCCAAGTGAAAAAAGACGTAGGTCGTAATGATGTACTTTACATTCACGTAACATTGGTGCCTTACATCAATGCAGCAGGCGAGTTGAAAACTAAACCTACACAACACAGCGTAAAAGAATTGCGCAGCATTGGTATTCAACCAGATATCTTGGTATGCCGCAGCGAAAAACACATTTCTGATGAAATGAAAGAAAAACTTGCTTTGTTCTGTGACGTAGAACCAGAAGCAGTTATTGAAAACCAAACTTGCAGCTCCATCTATGAAGTACCATTGATGATGCAAGATCAAGGTCTTGATGATATTGTTATCAAAAAATTAGGCCTTGAAGAACGCCCTTGCGATATGACTGAATGGAAAGAAATGGTTCATAAAATCTTGAACCCTAGTAAAGACATTACAGTTGCTATCGTTGGTAAATATGTAGCATTGCATGATGCGTATTTATCCGTAGTTGAAGCTCTAGATCATGCTGGTATTGCTACGGGTACTAAAGTGAATATTCGTTGGATTGACTCCGAAGAACTTGATGATACATCTGTAGATCCTAAAGAGGTATTTGATGGTGTTGAAGGTATCATCGTACCTGGTGGATTTGGGTCCCGTGGTGTAGAAGGTAAAATTCGTACAATTCAATATGCTCGTGAAAATAATATTCCATATCTCGGTCTATGCCTTGGTATGCAATCTGCAGTAATGGAATTTGCTCGTAACGTATGTGGCATGGAAGGTGCTACATCTAGCGAATTCGACGAAAATGCTAAATACAAAGTAATCGACTTGATGAGCGATCAAGTTGATGTAGATAAAAAAGGCGGTACAATGCGTCTTGGTATCTATCCTTGTAAAGTAGAAGCAGGTACAAAAACTCATGAAGCCTATGGCGAAGATTTGATTTATGAACGTCATCGTCACCGCTATGAGTTCAACAATGAATATCGTCAACAATTGACTGATGCGGGCCTTGTTATCTCTGGTACATCTCCAGATGGTCGCCTTGTGGAAAGTATTGAAGTGAAGAACCACCCATTCTTCATTGGTACACAAGCGCATCCAGAACTTAAATCCCGTCCGAATAATGCACATCCATTATTCCGCGGTTTCGTTGATGCGATTTTGGAACTTAAAAAATAGAGAATAGAAATGGGATCCATTTTATCTATTATAGGTATCTTTATATTAGCTGCACTCAAACTAGAGCAGTTTGTATATGGTAAATCAGGAAAAGAACAATCTACAACTGGTCATATAGCACGGAGAGGGCTTGCTAATATAGCGGGTTTAATCGCTTTTGATCATGCTACTGTAAGTAGTAAATCTATTGTAGTACGTAAAAAGAAGAAAGATGCTCAGAAATGAGCATCTTTCTTCTTTTTTATTCATATCGAAAAATATTGGAAAAATATATCGATAAATTTAAAAATAACACTTGCAATCTTGAATGATATTTGTTATTATATAGACAAAGATAGATATAAATATAGATTTGGTGATAAGTACACTGATAATAATATAATTGTTACATTGGAACTCAATTAAGGAGGACATAATATGTCTATTATTGGTAAACAACTTCCTGAATTTACTCTAGATGCTTTCAAAAAACCTGAATTAGTAAAAGTTAGTACTGCCGATGTGTTGGGCAAATGGTCCATCTTCGTATTCTATCCAGCAGACTTCACATTTGTTTGCCCTACAGAATTAGAAGACGTACAAAACTCTTATGCAGAATTGAAAGAACTAGGTTGCGAAGTTTACTCCGTATCTTGTGACTCTGAATTCGTTCACAAAGCATGGTCTGATGCTTCTCCAAGCATTAATAAAATCGAGTACTACATGTTAGCTGATAAAAAACATGAATTAGCTGATTTCTTCGACGTATTCCAAGAAGAATCTGCTATGGCTTACCGTGGTACCTTCGTAGTAGATCCAGAAGGTTTCGTTCGTACAGCTGAAATCCATGATATGGGTATCGGCCGTTCTGCTGAAGAATTGGTTCGTAAAGTACAAGCGGCTCAATTCGTAGCAAAACATGGTGATCAAGTGTGTCCTGCACGTTGGAAACCAGGTAAAGACACATTGAAACCAGGTCTTGATCTAGTAGGTAAAATCTAATTTAGAAATAACTTAAACGCTAGAATAATCTAGACAACTCCTCAAATGACAAAACGGGCGCGCATCGTTTTCCTGACGATACGGTAAGTCCCAATACCAGATGAACCCTCTCCAATTCATCATGGTAAACCTCATATAACAAACTACAAACTATACGCAAAAGGACTGGCCTTCGGGCTAGTCCTTTTGTGTTATGTAAAATAGTTAATGTATCGATATGTGTGATTGCAAGTCTAATAATAGAATAAAATAAATCAATAATATAGGCTTAGGCCAATAAATATAAGGGTTTTAAATACCCCCTTGTAAAAGTAGGAAATAAGTTCTTGCATTTTTAGATTTAGTGGTCTATAATGAAATTAATTCCTAGTGATACACAAGGTTTTATAAATGAAGTAGGATAAGTGCTTTATAACATGGGGTGTGTTAGCACTAACTTTTACAAAGAGAGGCAAGATATATGAGGATTTCCACAAAAGGTCGCTATGCATTGATGGTTCTCATCGATTTAGCAGAGCAAGGTCAGGATAAACCGGTTTCCTTGCGATCCGTTGCAGAACGACAAGGTATATCTGAGAAATACCTTGAGGGTATTGTGGCTCGTTTGGGTGCCGCTAACCTAGTGGATAGTATTCGTGGTAAATACGGAGGCTATCGCTTATCTAAAAGTCCTAAAGAGTACACTATTATTGAAATTTTGCTTGCCACGGAAGAATCCATGGCTATCATCTCCACTCTTGATGAAGGGGTGAGTACTGATACAGTAATCAATGAAAGAACCGTTGGTTTCTGGGCAGGATTACAAAACTATATTCATGATTATCTAGAAAACGTAACTCTTCAAGATGTAATTGATGGAACTTACGCTAAACTTGATACAAAATATGACAATTGGGATGGTTCTATTTAAAAAGGAGTAACTATTATGTCTAATATTGCAAAATCTTTCGTTGAATTAATTGGTAAAACACCTTTGTTGGCAGCTACACGTTTTGGTAAAAAATATGGCGCAGATGCAAATATTTTTGCTAAATTGGAATACTTTAATCCAGGTGGCTCTGTTAAAGATCGTATTGCTGCAGCAATTATTCAAGCAGCTGTTGAATCTGGTGAATTACAACCAGGTGGTACAATCGTAGAAGCTACATCTGGTAACACTGGTATCGGTTTATCCGCTGTTGGTGCTGCTCTTGGCTATAAAGTTGTAATCGTAATGCCAGAAACAATGTCCATCGAACGCCGTAAATTGATGCTTGGCTATGGTGCTCAACTCGTGTTGACTGATGGCTCTCTTGGCATGAAAGGTGCTATTGCAAAAGCTAAAGAAATCGTAACAGCTACAGCTGGTGCCATCGAGGCGGGTCAATTCGTAAATCAAGCAAACCCAGCAATTCACTATAAAACAACTGGTCCTGAAATCTGGCAAGATACAGATGGTGCAGTAGATATCTACGTAGCTGGTGTTGGTACAGGCGGTACTTTGACTGGTGCAGGTCGTTATTTAAAAGAACAAAACCCTGACGTAAAAATTGTGGCTGTTGAACCAACTGATTCCCCAGTATTGTCCAATGGCAAACCTGGTCCTCACAAAATCCAAGGCTTAGGCGCTGGCTTCATTCCGGATACTTTGGATACTAATATTTACGATGAAGTAATCCAAGTAACTAATGATGATGCATTCGCTACATCTCAAGCATTTGGACATACAGAAGGTATCTTAGTTGGTATTTCCTCTGGTGCTGCTCTTTGGGCTGCTCAAGAATTGGCTAAACGTCCTGAAAATAAAGGCAAAAACATCGTAGTAATTCTTCCTGATACAGGTGAACGCTACTTGTCCACTGCATTATTCCCAGAAGTATAATAGAATATGATTGGTGAAAGCTGTGAATATGCTTTCCTAATAGAGCAAAGCCCCTCGGTAGAGGGGCTTTTTTGTGCTTAACATACTGGAGCTTTATTTTAGAGATATTTAATTTGGCATAAAGAAAAAGGAGCTACTAGGTGATATGTACCCCCTTTACTGGACAACCAGTAAAGGGGGTATTTTCATGAGATATAGTTATGAATTTAAAAGAAAAGCAATTGCATTATTTAATCAAGGTGAATGGCCAGAGACGCCAACTGGAGTATTGACTCATACTTTTCACGAACAAATAATAAAATGGGCTAAACAGGAAGAGTTTAATGGCCCAGAAATCAATAAGCATAATCCAGATAAGCGATGTTGGTCTCCAGAGAAGAAATATGAGTTAGTATGCCAAGTATTATTTGGAGAATCTATCCGCTCTGTATCTATTAGGGCTGGAATTAATACTGGCCAACTGTATCAATGGGTTCATAAATACAAAACTTTGGGATACAATGGTCTTATTAATAAACCTAAAGGACGATCACCAAAGGATTGCAAAATGAAAGTACCTAAGACTATCTCACCTCGAGAGCTCAAAGAGAGTGAATATGAGGAACTTATTCGCTTACGAGCTGAAATTGCTTATATTAAAGCTGAAAATGAAGTCATAAAAAAAGAGATTGCCTTGAGAGAAGAAAAAGAGGCTGCGCGACTCAAGGCGAAAAAGCAGCGATTATCAAAACGCTCCACCAACAAGGCTATCAACTAAAACATCTTTTGAAAGCTATGCCAATGTCCAAATCTACCTATTATTTTGAACTTACTAAAGTAGATCTTGTAGATAAAAGAAATACAGAGCTAAAAGATGAAATTCAAAAGATTTTTACAGAACATAAAGACCGGTATGGTGTACGCCGTGTATATCAAGAGCTTCTTAATCGAGGCTTTGTAGTCAATCATAAACGAGTGCAAAGACTTATGCATATTATGGGGCTCGCAGGAAAGCGACCGAAAGAAAAGTACCACTCTTACAAAGGGAAAGTCGGTAAAGTAGCAGAAAATATCGTCAATAGAGATTTTAGTACAACTGCACCATTACAAAAATGGACTACTGATGTGTCTCAATTTAATTTCTCGTGGGGGAAATGCTATTTGTCGCCTATTTTAGATATGAATACGAATGAGATTGTTGCTTATGACTTAGCATTAAGGCCTAACTTAGAACAGATTTCTCGTATGTTAGAGAAAGCCTTCAAGAAGTTTACTAATCTTTCGGGATTAATCTTCCACTCTGATCAAGGATGGCAATACCAACATAAGTACTTTAGGAGAACACTCAAAGAGCATGGTATTATTCAATCTATGTCTCGAAAAGGAAATTGTTATGATAACTCTGTGATGGAAACCTTTTTTGGTAGATTGAAAACGGAAATATATTATGGTTTTGAGAGAGAATATTCATCTTTTAATGCTTTTGCAGCAGCGATAGAAGAATACATTAACTATTACAATAACAAAAGGATTCAAGCAAAAACAAAATGGATGCCCCCTGTGAAATACAGGGAAGCATCCATGTGTTTAGGCTAGTAAATAATATGTGTCCAGGAAAATGGGTACATATCATAGGTAGCTCCTTTTTTGTTATGGTATGTATTTAGTTGTTATTATCTACCGTTTTTAACGATATTGTCCATCCAGTTGAATAATTCGTCTAAATCGTAGTCACCAGAATGGTCTACATCAAATGGTGTTGCCATATCTACATTGTACCCAAGGTTTTGAGCACGTGTACCTACGATCAATGGAATAGCTACGGATGTATTACTATCAGCTGTACCATAGCGGATACGATAGTAGCGTGCATTTGTCGCTGCTGGAGAACCGAGATAGTTCATTGGGTTCATCATAGTAACGATTTTAGCATTTTCTACGTATACATCTTGGTTAGATGTTGTATCGTGTAATGCAGCAGTAATGGTAAAGTGATTATTATCTGTAGTACTTGTACCGAACAGACTATTTTCGCCAGAGTCATTAGAACGGGAATCGAATGCACCTGGTGCTTTAGAACGGCTCACAAATTGGTTGTAAGCTTCCCAGTTAATGTCTTTGATCGCGCCTGTTTTATTATCTCGTACAAAGTATGTATGTTTAGATAAATCAGTACCTTTAGCTTGTGCTTTATTAGCTGCATCGATGATGAATGCTTTCACATAATTTTTGAAAGTACCATTGCCATTCTTATCTAGTTTCAATACACGCCCCATAGAGTCATGCAATTGTAAATTGTTTACGTATTCTGGGAAGTGTTCACTTAGTAAGTTAGAGTATGCTATATCATCAGCATTCAAGTTTACACGTTGTATTGTACGTTGCGGAGGAGCTGTATTACCACCTACGTTGGCTTGAGGCAATTCACCTTGGCCCATCGTTACTTTATTGAAAGATGTAATACCTTTATAACTCCATTCATAGGCCATATCAGCCGCATCAAGGTTTGTAATAGGTGCATATGCAGAAACTGCATATACATTGGTTGCCGCGGTAGCAGCACCTAATGCTTGTAAATATGGTTGGAAGTCAGAGTTGTTACCAGTGGCACCTTGCAATAAGGATACAGCACCACCAGCACTTGTACCATTAGTGATGATACGATTTGCATTGCCTGGCATTGTGGAATCGTTAGCATGTAAGTATGCTGTAGCAGCTTGTAAGTCAACAATAACTGCAGGCGCTTTACCGATAAAGTTGCCATCGGATGCTTTATTTGTACGACCACGGGTAGCCGGGGAAGCTACTACATAGCCACGGGATAATGCGTAAAGAACACTATTAGGTTTGCCATTTTCTACTTTCGGAGTCATAGCTTGGCTTGGCATATAACCACCTACAGCATTTGGCATGAAGATAGGGGCTGTTTGCGTATTGTAACCGTTTATAGTGCCATTGTTGAAGTATTCTTCTGGTACATAAATGTTCATGTACTGTTGATCGATATCGATTGGATTAGCCACGTAAGGGATATATTCGAAGGCGCGATATTTGATTTCTTTATTATCTACAGTAGTAGACATAGATTCGTAATTTTTCACGTCGAAAGCAAGGCTAATCTTCGCAGATGTATCGGCTTGTAATGGTGGTTCCATTGGTTGAGAAAGAATATTTTTATCTTCCGTTACACCAGCACCTTTTGTGGAAGCTTCATTACGAGCATCTACATAAGATTGAGGTAATTTATTTTCTTGAGCTTTAGCTTGTGCCTCAGCTTCGGCTTTAGCTTTTGTCTCTGCTTCAGCTTGAGCCTTAGCGGCAGCTTCAGCTTGTGCTTTAGCAGCAGCCTCTGCTTCTTCTTTTGCTAATTGCTCGGCAGCTAAACGTTCTTGCTCTTCTTTGATGGCAACTTGTCTTGCCATTTCTGCTTGTTGTGCAACAATGCGATCTTGTTCTGCTTTGATTGCTGCTTCACGTTCAGCCTTTGCTTTTTCCGCAGCGATACGTTCTTGTTCCGCTTTTAGAGCAGCTTGGCGTTGAGCTTCAGCTTGCTCTGCTGCGATACGCTCTTGTTCAGCTTTAATAGCCGCTTGACGTTCTGCTTCAGCTTTAGCAGCAGCTTCTGCACGTTGGCGAGCAGCTTGTTCAGCAGCAATACGTTGTTGTTCAGCTTGCAAAGCAGCTTGACGTTGAGCTTCAGCTTGCTCTGCAGCAATACGTTGTTGTTCAGCTTGCAAAGCCGCTTGACGTTGAGCTTCAGCTTGCTCGGCAGCGATACGCTCTTGTTCAGCTTTTAAGGCTGCTTGGCGTTGAGCTTCAGCTTGCTCGGCAGCGATACGTTGTTGCTCTGCTTGTTGAGCTGCAATACGCTCTTGTTCAGCTTTTAAGGCCGCTTGGCGTTGAGCTTCAGCTTGCTCTGCAGCGATACGTTGTTGCTCTGCTTGTTGAGCTGCAATACGCTCTTGCTCAGCTCTTAGAGCTGCTTGGCGTTGCGCCTCAGCTTGCTCTGCTGCAATACGTTGTTGCTTAGCTTGCAAAGCCGCTTGACGTTGAGCTTCAGCTTGCTCTGCTGCAATACGCGCTTGTTCAGCTTGCAAAGCTGCTTGACGTTGAGCCTCAGCTTGTTGTTGTGCAATGCGACGTTGTTCTTCTTGGATACGAAGACGTTCTTGCTCTGCAGCTTGACGTTGAGCTTCAGCGATACGAGCTTGTTCAGCTTGCTGTGCAGCGATACGCTCTTGCTCGGCTCTTAGAGCTGCTTGACGTTGAGCTTCAGCTTGCTCGGTAGCTAAACGTTGTTGTTCAGCTTGCAAAGCAGCTTGGCGTTGAGCCTCAGCTTGTTGCTGTGCAATCCGTTGCTGTTCCGCTTGCATAGCCATTTGACGTTGTTGTTCTGCTAGAATTGCAGCTTGACGCTGAGCTTCAGCTTGTTTCTGAGCAACCATTTGCTGATCAACTTGGTTTGTACCTGCTTGTTGCGCCGCTTCTTCTGCTGCTAATTGAGCTAATCTTTCACGTTCTGCACGTTGAATATCTCGAATAGTTAATTTTTGTTTTGCTACAACGGCTTTAGTTTGAGTTGTATTAGCAATAACTAAAGGTGTTGTAGATTCTTGTTGAACCATTACAGGAGTACGTTGTACCTGTGTCGTTTGTACTTGCTGTTTGCCATCAACTTGTTTTTGTACTGTAACAGGTTCAGTTTTACGTTGTACGTTCATCAAGCTATGCATGGCCAATGTTGGTTCCATGACAGCATTAGTTTGTTTGTTAACAACATATTGTGGTTGTGAAACAGCCCGTTGTTGATCTGATAAAGCTTTCGCAATATCGTTTACAGGTACTGGACGTACACGCGGTATTAAAGGTGTTACCTTTGGAACTGATTGTGTAGTTACAGGGGTAGGCTGAGTTGCCATAGGTCGTACGACTGGAGTAGCAATATTATTATTGCCTTGAGCCGTTGATTCAGTGGTAGTGTTCGAACCTACTAAATCATTCATGTTGAGGGTAGGGGCTGCGTGGGCAACACCACCCAACGCTGCTGCTGCAAAAAATGCGGCAGTGACCTTACGTTTCCTAGATGATTTCATGAATTACTCTCCGAACTAGAATTGAAAAAAATAATTTATAATTTTAAAATTTATTTATATTTATATAGTTTAACATAAATCGATATATTTGTACAATTTATAGAAGGATAGATGAATACTGGATGAGTACGAAGAAGATAAACTTAGAAAAATATAAATAAATTTAAAGTACGTACAATAGTGATCATTACTTTTATATTATCTATAATGATTTGAAATGGCATTTTTCGTATGTGTACATCTTTCTATAAAATATGATATGCTTTTTGTAATTTAACGGAATTTCAATTATAAAGGAGAGAGTATGTTTAGAAAATTCTTGCTAGCCTGTATGGTACTAGCTACTTTTACCATACAGACACAAGCGATATCGATTAATGAGTTAAATAGTTCGCCCCAGTTTAAAAATGTATATGAGAAAACATATTCTTATGATGATAATTCAAGTAATAGGGATGTATTCTTTTTAAATACCTATTCTGTGGAAAGTTTAGAGTATGCAGCTCCACATTATAAGCTGAAAGGTATTATTTATTCTGTTAGCGAGCGGGCTCGTGGTGAGGCTATTACGGAATATGAATTGACTGCCACCTATAATACGAATTACTCGTTAGCTAGTCTAATACAAGCTCAACAGAGTGTAAAATCATCACCAGCTATGTATGCAGTGATTAAGGCTGCACAAGATGAGTCTGGTATACAAATTGAATTACAAGCGGTCAAACGATACACTTGGGATGGCACTGTGATTAATAGCCCAGCTAGATTGCTACATCAATCACGACCGCTTGATCGCAGTCGTTTCGATCAAGATCTCTTTGCTATAGCAGATGCCATGTTTGTCGTTGCATATCAGCAGCATTTTGATGATATTGTGGTGAAATGAGGTGCCTTATGAAACGTTTCTTATTTTTTATGGCACTACTATGTATTTGGTGTATTTCTTTTAATTCTGTAAAAGCTGTTTCTAATGCTGAGCTACAAGATACAAGTCGTTTTGAACATATCGTTTCTAAAGGTGACACAGGTGGTGGAGATGGTAAATATATTGAGTTGAGCACACTTCGAGATATATCTACCGATGCACGTACAAAAAGTATAGAGACTAAGATATACGTTGTATTACCGTCTTCTGATTTGATTCGGGAATACACAATTCGGTATGACTATAACTTAAATTACTCCTTTGCCAATTTAGTAGCAAAAATGCCAGAGTTTAAACAACGATTTCCTGATTTTAGTTTAAATGATATATGGAATCTTAAAATGGATGAATCTGGTATTGTAGGTACTGTTAAGGCGCAACAGGATTATACTCTTAATGGTGAAAGTAAACCTACACAACCAGGTTATAAAGGGTATGAGCATGTTACATTTTTAACACCGACTGACTTTGATTTTGAAAGCTATCATGTAGCAAATCGAGTTTTCAAGAAAGTATTTGGCATATTTTATGATGATGTAAGTCGATAGTTTACATAAGAAAAGGACTAGAACATTTTGTTCTAGTCCTTTTGCTATATGTACTTATTTAGCTTATGTACGTTTTTGTCATATGTACTAGTATTATACTAGCTTTTACAATTATTTTTTAAGGCTTGGTTTTAATAGTGCCAAGATGATACAAGCGATAACGGAGCCAATTGCGATGGAGGCAAGGTAAAGAAGAGGGTTACCAATTGTAGGTACTACGAAGATACCGCCATGTGGAGCGCGTAATGTACATTCGAAGAACATGGACAACGCACCAGCTGTACCAGCACCGATGATGCAAGCTGGCAATACGCGAACTGGATCAGCCGCTGCAAATGGGATAGCACCTTCTGTGATGAAGGAAAGACCCATAATATAGTTTGTAATACCAGATTTACGTTCTGCTTCTGTGAAGCGGCTAGGGAAGAATGTAGTACAAAGAGCGATTGCCAACGGAGGAACCATACCACCTGCCATTACAGCCGCCATAATACCATATTCACCAGTCGCAAGAGCACCAGTGCCGATAACGTAAGCCGCTTTGTTTACAGGACCGCCCATATCAACGGACATCATAGCACCAAAGATGAGACCTAACAATACGCGGCTAGTAGTACCCATGGATTGCAAGGAGTCCATTAACCAGTGGTTAAGTGCAGATACAGGAGGGTTGATTACGAAGGTAATGGCAAGACCTATGAACAATACACCAAGTACAGGATAGAAGAGAACTGGTTTTGTACCTTCTAACGCTTGAGGTAAACCAGAGACTAATTTTTTAACTAATAATACTAAATAACCTGCTGCAAAGCCGGCGATTAATGCGCCAAGGAAACCAGAGCCACCTTGGTTAGCCAATAAGCCACCAACGAAACCAGCTACAAGACCTGGGCGGTCCGCAATACTCATTGCAATGTAACCTGCGAGTACAGGCAACATGAAGCCAAAGGATGCGCCACCGATTTGCATTAAGAAGCCAGATAAAGGTGTGCCGGAACCGAAGTTTTTAGGGTTCGCAGGATCAAATGTATCGAACAAGAATGCAAGGGCAATCAAGATACCGCCACCGATAACGAATGGCAACATGTGAGATACGCCGTTCATCAAGTGTTTGTAGATTTGACGACCTACGCTGTCAGATGCGCTAGCAGCAATTTCAGCAGCTTCGCGGTCTGCCGCGGATGCTTGGTATACAGGTGCTGTGCCAGCCATGGCTTCGGTTAAAAGCTCTTCTGCTTTATTGATACCGTTCGCAACCTTCGTTTGAATCATAGGTTTGCCGTTAAAGCGCGCCATTTCTACTTGACGGTCAGAAGCGACGATGATGCATTTAGCATGAGCAATTTCTTCTGCTGTAAGAGCATCTTTAACACCAGAAGCACCATTTTTCTCAACCTTTAAGGAAATGCCCATTTCTTTGGCTTTTCGTTCTAAAGATTCTGCAGCCATGTAGGTATGAGCAATACCAGTAGGGCAACCAGTTACAGCCAATACATCGTAGTGCGGTTTATCTACAGAAATCTTAGGAGCCACTTTTTCGATAGCTTCCGTAGCTTTAGCTTCGATAGCATCGGTAATACTTGGAGTCTCTTGAGATTCTGGCTGTTTGATATATCCTGCAACGGATGGGTCAAAGTTACCTTGCTCTTTAGCTGTTACGAGTTCCAAGAAACGTTCTACAGTGGGAGCAGCGATGAGGGCTTCTTTGAAATCAGGGTCGATAACCATCATAGCTAATTGGCTCAATACCTCTACATGAGTGTCAGCTGCGCCTTCTGGTGCAGCAATCATGAAGAATAAACGAGAAGGTTGGCCGTCGAGTGCTTCGAAGTCTACGCCGTGAGGCACAACCATAGCTGCTAGGCCTGCTTCTTTTACACCTGCAGATTTAGCATGTGGTGTAGCGATGCCGTCACCAAGGCCGGTAGAGCCAGATTCTTCACGAGCGAAAACGGCTGCTAAGTACTCACCTTTGTCGATGAGGTTGCCACCTTTTTCCATTAACTCGCCTAAGGTATAAATAGCGTCAGCCTTTGTAACAGGGTCTGCATTTAGCAGGACGGATTGAGGTTTTAATAAATCAGTGATTTGCATATATGTACTCCTTGATGCAAATAAAATGTAAAACTAGTTAACTCGTACTTGTGAAAGTAATGCTTCTACTTCTGCCAGTGTAGCGAGGTTTTCAGAGTAAGCGGAGGCCGAGCCACTGGAGATACCCCAGTAAAGTGCCTCTTGTAGATCCCCTGTCTTTTCAAAGCCTGTAATAAAGCCTGCTACCATGGAATCGCCAGCGCCTACAGAATTTACGAGCATCCCCTTTGGGGCAGGGCTCGTATATACAGTGCCATCAGCTGCGACCAAGATAGCTCCATCACCAGCCATGGAGATAAGCACATGCTGTGCGCCTTTCTCTTGCAATGCTTTGGCAGCTTCTACGAGGTCCTTCTTTGTAGAAAGGGAGCGACCAAAGATTTCGCTAAGCTCATGATTGTTAGGTTTAATCAAGAACGGTTTATATGGCAATACTCGTGTAAGTAAATCCTTTGTAGCATCTACGACGATGCGAATGTTTTTATGTTGCAAGCGCTCCATAATGAGCTCGTACATATCGCTAGGTAAGCTAGAAGGAATACTGCCTGCAAGGATTAGTGTATCCTTATCTGTCAATGTATCGAGTTGTTTGTAAAGTGCTTCTAATTCGTCATCCGAGATAATTGGTCCACGGCCGTTGATCTCTGTTTCCTCATCAGAAGCTTTCACCTTAACATTGATGCGAGTTAATCCTTCGCGGAGACGAATGAAATCTTCTTTTACGCCGAAGCTATTGAGCTGCGTAACAATTTCTTCACCTGTAAAGCCGGCGATGAAACCGAGTGCCGTTGTATCCATGCCCAAGTTATTAAGAACGATAGATACGTTAATACCCTTGCCGCCACCAAGAACGTATTCTTGGGTTGTACGATTAATGGTACCAGTCTTGAGGTGATCAAGTCGTACGATATAATCGAGGGCTGGGTTAAAGGTAATGGTGTAAATCATACAAATTCCCCTTTAAGATAAATTATTAGCTTATGATTGGTTAATCTTGTAATTAGCGTAAATTTGATTGATTTTGTAATTAGCGTATGATTGGTTGATCTTGATTCCGTAGTCGTAACCAGTAAAGGAGTGGTACGAGGTATAGGAAGAAGGCGAATGGCACATAGCCAGCTATGCTAGTACCCAGCATAACAATAGGTACGTAAGCTGCGATGTTCCATGGTAATAGTGGAGCAATGAGAATGCCACTGTTTTCAAAGTCGAGCATCACATCTTCATCTTGAATACCCCGTTGTGCGTAGGTAATACGCATAATAGAATGTGTCATTACAACCGCAATAGCTTGGCTACAACCTACAGCACCAGTTAAGAGTGCGAGACCTACATTGGCAGCAAATACATCGCTCCGCGTTTTAGCTCGCTCTAATAGTTGTCTAAGATCATTCCAGAAGCCAACCCCTTCGAGCATGCCTGAAATGGCAGTAGCCATAAAGATGGATAGGGTAGGAATGAACATTGTTTGCAGCCCACCGCCATGAATGATATTGGCCAGTGGATTATAATGAGGTAGCTCAAAGCCCGTTAAGGTATACCAGCCTAAATCGGAAAGGGTAGCCCCTTGATTAGTATAAGCCAGAATGGCTGCGGCTAATGCGCTGAGGCCGATAGGCCAACGGATAGATACTTTCAAAGGCAATAAAGCGATGACGATAATCACTGGAATCCACAATGTCCAATCAATATTGAAGATAAAGTGGATTGTATCGGATAACAAACTATTTTCATAGTTTAGAGGGAACCACTGGGATAGTATCAGGTAGAGCACTGTAGAAATAACAAGTGCAGGTAGTCCCGCTTTAAACATAATTGGTATATTACTAGAAATCTTAGTATGTGTTAAGGCTGCCACCAGTGATGCGCTAGATGACAATGGGCCGTTGCGATCACCAAAGTATGCACCGGCTATAATGGCACCAGCTACGATATTCTCTGGAATATTACCGGCTCTTGCCATCGTGATGAGTACAATGCCTATGGTGCCTACAGTACCGAAAGCTGTACCTAATATCATGCTAACAATCGCTGTTAATAAGAAGGCACAAGCAATAAAGAGGGACGGATCGATCAAGTCGATGCCGGTGGCGATAATCATAGGGATGATGCCCGCTGCTTGCCACATGGCAATGAGCCAACCGATGAGCAGGAATATTTGCATTACCACAATGGAGGTTTTAGCACCTGTCCATGATAGGTTTAGCAGTTCTTTTGGTTGGTATCCTTTGCGATAGAATACATAGGCCATGATGCACCATACCACTATCAAGGCGTAACCAATAGCAATACCGTTAGCTACGGCGATGATAATGACGAGGATAGATATGAGTAAACCTATGAGCGACTCCGTATTTTTCGGCATTAGAGAACGGCCTTGTTGATACTTTAGAAACGCATTTAATATGAGTTGTAACCACTTCATTTTAATCGATAGGAAGTTCTGTTTCGAAGACTTCCTCAGCAGGGCCAGTCATGAGCACCGTGCCATCCTCCAAGTATGAAATATGTAATGTTCCTAAATATAGCTCTACATCGACTTCGCGACCAGTTAAGCCCTTTTCAAAGGACATAACAGCAGAAGCACAAGAGCCTGTACCGCATGCTAGTGTAGCGCCAGCACCGCGTTCCCATGTGCGAACCTTGATGTGCTTGTCGTTCACTACCTCAATGTAGTTAACATTCGTATTGGATGGGAATGCATCGTGTTTTTCAATGATAGGACCTTGTGTCGTTACAGGCGCCTTTGTAATGTCATTGATATACACCTCTGTATGAGGCACGCCGAGTAATACGGAGCTTACCTTTACTGTTTCGCCGTTTACATCGAGGTCTACGTCGATAACCTTATCCATATCCACGTTGATAGGTACATCTTTGCTGTTAAAGAATGGTTTGCCCATATCTACTGTAACTAGTATTACGATGCCATTTTCAATGGTTAAGGTAGGCTTCATTACACCGGCTAAGGTTTCGATGGTAAAAGTTTCTTTAGTAATTTCTCCATGTTCATAGGCATATTTGGCAAAGCAACGGATTGCATTGCCGCACATTTCTGCTTCACTACCATCAGAGTTGATGATGCGCATGCGCACATCACAGGTTTTTGAAGGAACTAGAATGGCAAGACCATCAGCACCGATACCAGTACGACGATCGCAAAGGCGAATCGCCAAATCAGTATAGTCCTTGCTAGCACCTTGAGGGTCGGCAAAGAGGATGAAATCATTGCCAAGACCATGCATTTTAGTTAATTTCATAAAGTCTCCTATCAATAAGTAAGACTTTCACCATGAAGCCCGTGAAAGTCTCATATGTATATTATTATATATTCTATATTATTATATCATAAATGACCCTTAATTATGTGGTGGAACTTTATAAAATTATAGCGAAATAGACGAAAAATTAACCTTCTTTTAGTGCCGAGCTAAATTGATTGATGCGTCAAAAACAACCCATGTGGGATGCCGCTTAAGGCTGATAGATGTTGTCTAATTACTTTATTGTTTGTCAGAGAAATGATAGAATATAGAGTAATGTAGTTTATCGTAATAGAAAGAGGAACACATATGCGAATTCAAGGGATTTCTGGATCTCGTGGCGTTGCAGTAGGCAATGTATATAGATATATTCAAGAGGAAATTGTCATTCCTGATTACACTGTAGCAGAGGATAAGGTAGAAGCGGAAATTGGTAAGTTCGCTTCTGCTATGGCAGCTACCTTAAAGCAATTAGATACAATTCGTCAAAAGGCGTTGAAAGACATGGGCCCTGAAGAGGCGGCTATTTTTGAAGCGCATATGCAAATCGCGCAAGACCCATCTTTGTCTGATGGTATTAAATCCCTTGTTGAGACTAGCCATACAAATGTGATAGCGGCTACAGCTCAAACCATTGAAACCTTTGCGAATATCTTCCTCGGTATGGAAGATCCATACATGCGTGAACGCGGTGCAGACATCAAAGATATTGGTGATCGTTTGATGCGCAATATGTTAGGCATGAACCCTCGAGGTTTATCCCATATTTCTGGGGAGGTTATCTTGGTGGCTCACGATTTGGCACCATCTGATACAGCTTCTCTTGATAAAAATGTGGTAAAAGGCATTGTAACAGCTGCTGGTGGCCCTACATCTCATGCAGCTATCATGGCGCGCACCTTGGAAATTCCTGCCGTTATGGGCGTTGGTGATATTGAAGGCTTCGTAGATGGCGAGAAAGCAGTTGTACTTGGTACAGATGGTATTGTGGAAACAAATCCATCTGATGCGGATTGGACTGAATATACAAATCAAGCGGCTGCATACCAAGAGGAATTGAAACGGTTGCGCGAATCTGCCAATCTTGAAGCTACAACAACTGATGGTCATCATGTAGAATTATTCGGTAACATCGGTAAGTCTAAAGATGCTAAACACGCTCTTACAATGGGCGCACAAGGTATTGGCTTATATCGTACAGAATTCTTGTACATGGAAAACGACGAGTTGCCAACAGAAGATGTACAGTTTGAAGAATATAAAAAGGTTGCAGAAGATATGCAGGGCCAACCTGTTATTATCCGTACCATGGATATCGGTGGCGATAAAGAATTGAAATGCCTTGATTTGCCAAGTGAAATGAATCCATTCCTTGGTTATCGTGCGATTCGTATTTCCTTGAACCGTCCAGATATCTTTAAAGTACAATTACGTGCGTTATTGCGTGCTAGTTCCTTTGGCGATATTCACATCATGTACCCTATGATTGCTTCCGTAGAAGAAGTGAAACAAGCGAATGCTATGCTTGAAGAATGTAAGGCTGAACTTACAGCTGAAGGCAAAGAATTCAACAAGGATATCAAGGTTGGTATTATGATCGAAGTACCAGCGGCGGCTGTTATTTCTCCAATCTTAGCAAAATATGTGGACTTCTTCAGTATCGGTACAAATGATTTATGCCAATATACACTGGCGGTAGACCGTATGAACGAGTCTATTGGTTCTCTATATCAACCATTGCATCCAGGTGTATTACGTCTTATCAAGCATGTTATCGATGCGAGCCATGAACAAGGTAAATTTACAGGCATGTGCGGTGAACTAGCTAGTGACCCTGTAGCTACGATGATTCTATTAGGCCTTGGCCTTGATGAATTCTCTATGACAGCGTCATCTATACCACTTATTAAGAAAATCTTGCGTTCCGTTTCTAAAGTAGAATGTGAAGAGGTGGCTAATAAAGTACTTACTATGGATACAGCTGAAGAAATTACAGACTATGCTAAATCTGTACTAGCTGAAAAAGACTTATTATAATTCTGTATAACTCTAAGAAAAGTGTTAAGCTCATCAGTATATAGCAAAGAACTTTTTATATACTTGAATTAAAATGCTTGAAATTGATACAATATATCTATTAGAACGTATGGGATAGGTACTACCTATCGAGATAGAAAGAGGTTATCATGAAAGAATTAACAGTAGAAATTACTAACGAATCTGGTTTACATGCTCGTCCTGCTACAGCTTTCACACAATTGGCTGCTAAATACGCTTCCAAAGTGACAATCGCTGCTAACGGTAAAACAGCTGATGCTAAATCCATCTTAACTGTATTGACTTTGGGCGCTACAAAAGGCACATCTGTTACATTGACAGCTGACGGTGCTGACGAAGACGATGCACTCACTGCATTGAGCGAATTCTTAACAACTAATCACGACTAATACTTTGTGGTAATATAAAGGACTCTACGAATTGATCTGCACCCATTTTCTTGGACAGATATAATTAAGCTACTTTTTGAGAATGA
>DXZL01000020.1 GCA_019419725.1 Veillonella sp.
GCATTGTTGATGCAACAAGCAGGTCTTACAAAATAATCGAATCTGAATATTCGAGTTCTTCATGGCTCATGTAAGGATTGTGAAAGCCGCCCTTCGGGGGGCGGCTCATCATAAGGAGGATGTATGAAATTCAAAAAAATTATGCCTGTATTGGCGCTTGCTTGTGTATGTGCAGTTGGTCAGGCGGATGCGGCTCGGGATACTTTGATGATGCCAGAACAACCAGCTGAACCATTAAACGTGATTGAAGCAGAAGTGGCTATTCCTGTACCTAGCGAAGAAGTTCGTGAAGTAGTGAATGCTTTCATACAATTCCAATTGGATCAAAAAGATAGATATATCATGGACGACTCTCGTATTATGAAGGGCCAAGAACGGTACCGCAATAATGCATTGTATTATATGAACGTTCGTCGTAGCTGGTACATTGTGAGTCATCGTTATAAGAAAGACAGCTATGCACGCATGGCGTTAGATCGTTTGTATAATGATTATAAAGACTTTTTTATTAATCATGTGACTGTGTCTGACGATGAAAAAATGGACTATGCACAACAAATCATCGATATCTTGGATCGCAATACGGCCAATGTACATGATGATGAATTGCGTTTCTACATGAATGAAATGGTTATCTTTAGCTTGAAAGAAGCTATGAAAGACGGCAACAATCGCGTGAAACCAGCCGAATAAGAAGATATTCCTAAGATGATGGAAGAACATCGTAGGGTGGATCTTCGACAAGCGATTTATGCACCAACAATTCAATAAAATTTAGACCACATAAATTATGAAAGCCGAGGCAGTGATTGCCTCGGCTTTTGTTATTGTCTTTAGACTGGTTCAGACGTAGTCGCGAATCATAAAACCACCCGTTTTACGGGTGGTTCTGATTATTTGTGCAAATTTTATTGTATATGTGATTATACGATTTTGGCGTTTTTATCGTATTCCTCGCCACCTGCATCAGGAAGCATACCGTACTCAATAGTCCACAAGTGTTTATATTTTAAAGCTTGATTGTGAATGCGTTCGATTTGTGTTTCGTCTGTGCGAACAACACGGGCTGGAATACCAACTACTAAGGAGTTTGGAGGGATTACAGTATTTTCTTTTACTACTGCACCAGCCGCGATAATAGAGCCAGAGCCAACATGACAACCGCTCAACACAATAGCTCCCATACCAACTAAAACATTATCTTCGATTGTGCTTGCATGAACAATTGCACCGTGGCCGATTGTTACATAATCGCCTAAGATACATGCTTTATCGTCGTCTACATGCAAAACAGAGTTATCTTGTACATTAGAATAACGACCTACTACAATTTTGTTTACGTCACCACGAAGTGCACAGTTTTGCCAAATAGATGCATATTCTTTAAGCTCTACATCACCAGCAAGTTCAGCACCGGGCATGACGCAACTTTTAGGATCTAATTTTGGATATTTTCCATGAAATGGTAACATATAGTACTCCTGATTCATTAAACAATTTCAATAAGGCGTTGAGCCTTACGAATAGACATAATTGCTTCGTTCATTACAGTTTGAACAATTGTATGAGCTGGTTCGATAGCGACAAGACGATTCAAGGCTTGTCCAACTTGTACCGCACCGTTTACAACATCGCCATCAATTGCGGCGCGTTTATTAGTGCCTTGAGACATTTTTGTACGCTCTTCAGGTGTAGTAACACCATCAGTTTCTGCTGCTAAATAGCGAGTAGTAAATTCATTTTTTAAGCTGCGAACACCGCCGTGGCCAGAGAGAAGACCAGTTACAACAGAATCAGTATCGGTTGCTTTGATAATTGCTTCTTTCATATTTTGATGTGCTTGACATTCTTCCGCTAGCAAGAAGCGAGAGCCCATTTGTACCCCTTCAGCACCCATTAATAATGCAGCTGCAAGACCACGACCATCTACAATAGAACCAGCTACTACTACAGGAATAGAGATTTCTGGCAAAATATTCTCCATTAAGGACATTGTTGTTTGGCTGCCAATATGACCACCAGCTTCCATACCTTCTACGATCATCGCATCAGCACCTGCTTCTTCGATACGTTTAGCCAATTTAAGGGAAGGTACTACAGGGATAACCTTAATACCAGCCTCTTGGAGCGGTTTGATATATGGTACAGGATTACCAGCACCGAGTGTTACAAATGCAGGTTTTTCTTCGATAATAACATTTACTAACTCATCTTTATTAGGTGCCATTAACATAAGGTTAACACCGAAAGGTTTATCTGTTAATTCTTTACATGCACGAATTTCATTACGAGTCCATTCAGCATCGCGGCCACCAAGGGCGATAACACCTGTTGCACCTGCGTTAGCAACGGCAGCAACTAATTTGTGTTCAGATACCCAAGCCATAGCACCTTGGATAATAGGGTATTCAATTTGTAAAAGTTCCGTTAAAGCTGTTCTCATAAATCCTCCTATGATAACAAAATAAATGATGATTTCTCTAATCAATAGTTCATAGTAAGATAGTAAAATTCTTATTATACGTATATCGCATAGAGAAGTAAGTGTTCATAAGTACATACTTATATAATAAGTTATTAGTTTATTTGTTTTGGAATATAATGTAACTATATTCTCTTATATATAATAGTATAATATATAAATTATGTACACCTTAGGCCAATATTTTCGTTAATACTACAAAAACTGTTGGTAGAATAAAGTCTATTATTTATATTGATAGAGGGAGAGTGATGAAAAAAATTTTGGGGGATTGAATCTAAAAGCGCCTAAATGATAATAGATTTCAAATTAATATGTAACACAAATCCGCATATTATATATGCTTTTTAAATATTGGGAAAAATGAGAAATTAAGAAAATGAGTATTGAAAAGTTTCGATATCTTTGATATACTACATTACAGATAGAGTATCTGAATTATAAAAGATAAACATTGAAAGAATAATTTTCAAGTGAAGGAGGAAATACACATGGAAAAATACGTATGCGTAGTATGTGGTTGGGTTTATGATGAAGCTGTTGAAGGCGTGAAATTCGAAGATCAACCAGCTGATTATGTTTGCCCAATTTGCGGTGTTGGTAAAGACCAATTCGAAAAAATGTAATTGACTTACCAAAAAGACTATCTTGAGTCCGCTTAAGATAGTCTTTTTTATTTGACAAAGCACTATGTCATGTTTATAATATTATGAGTCGAGGTAAGATTATGAAACTGCAAGTAGAGCAAGCAAAAGAACATATAGGAAAGAAATTTCCTTATAGCTATACGATACCATCCTCTGAGCTTGGTGACGTAACTGCTTTTCCTTGGAGCCGTCATGATATAACCATTAATGGTGAGTTTTGGTTTGATGGTCAAAATTACATCGTTCAAGGTTCGATAGAGTCTAAAGGCGATTACGAATGTTCACGTTGTTTAACTACAACAGAGCATGATCGTAAGGATTCCTTTGAGGAAATCTTTAGTGATTCTAGAGACGTTGCTGAAGATGTGATTCCTTTCGATGGAGAGGAAATTGACTTAACCGAACTAATTAGGGATACATTAATCATCAATGAGCCCTCTCAAGTGTTATGTCAGGATGATTGCAAAGGATTGTGCGTTCATTGCGGAGCAAATTTAAATGTTTCACCTTGTTCTTGTGAATCCTTTGTGGTGGATCCTCGATTTGCAGAGTTACGTGCTTTGCTTGATGAGAAAGATGATAGATTGTCCTAATGATTGTACTAAGGAGGTGCAGATAATGGCAGTACCTAAGCGTAGATTGTCTAAATGCCGTCGCGATCGCCGTCGTGCTAATTGGAAATTGGAAGCTCCTGGTTATGTAGCATGCCCACAATGCCACGAACCTAAGATGCCTCATCGTGTTTGCCCTACATGTGGTCACTATAAAGGTGAGCAAGTAGTAGCTAATGCTTAATATGTGAGCTAAAAAAAGACGCCTACTGTAGTAGGCGTCTTTTTTGTATACTTTTAGTAATATATAACTTAATATACTTGATATGCATTAGTCAGTGCCATTATTTTATAGTAATATAAAACTGTAGAATAGTGGCATTTTTTATACTTTTATAAACAAAAAGATACTTAAATATAAAATAATAACTATATTTGGTATATATGTGCAAAATCTGTTACTATATGTATGAAAAGCCTTGCAAATAAGGGAATTATTGTATATACTTAGGATGTAATATTAATACTAGGTCATAAAAGGTGGTCCCATGAGTCGGTTAAAGAAGCAAGAGCGCCAAAAGCAGTTACAAGAAAAACTGAATATTACGCCATTTCTTACTGATGAAGAATTGGCTACACACTTTAATGTAAGTGTGCCAACGATTCGTCTGGATCGTCTAGAGTTGGGCATTCCTGAATTGCGTGAACGCATACGCGTCATGGCTACAGGTCAATCACAAGAAGCGGTAGAACATGTACCGTACGAAGTGGTTGGTGAACTGATCGATGTTACGGAAGGCCAACAAGCATTATCAATGCTACGTACTACTTCTGACATGGAAGATCGATTTGGACATGTAGAGCCACAGTATTTATATGCTCAAGCAAATTCCCTCGCAAAGGTAGTCATGGGGACTACTGTTTGTTCTGCGGAGGTTGGAAATATAAAATATAAAAATCCAGTTGGAGCTGGTACTAATCTGGTGGCAAAAGCAGAAATTGTGCGTCGCCGTGGTAATAAGTTCTTTATTTGGGTCATTATAAGAGATAAAATAAAAGAAGTATTTCGCGCAAAATTTATTATGGAATCCGTAGAGAATAGGGTGTAGATTATGAAAATTGCAATAGACGCCATGGGTGGCGACTTTGCTCCATTGGAGACTGTACTAGGATCCATTGAAGCCGTACGAGCAAATGAACACATTGAAGTGGTGCTCGTCGGCGATGAGCAGCAAATTTTTAATATATTAGAAGCTAGGAATGAAGCTAAGAATCCACGCATTTCTGTACACCATGCCAGTCAAGTTATCGGTATGGATGAGCATCCAGGACAAGCATTGCGTAAGAAAAAGGACGCATCCATTGTGGTAGCAACATCTTTAGTTCGTGATAATGCTTGCGATGCCGTGATTGCTCCTGGTAGTACAGGTGCAGCTGTAGCAGCTGCATTGTTTGGCCTCGGTCGTATTAAGGGGGTTGATCGCCCGGTTATTGCAACTCCGATGCCAACAGTTAGTGGTATTACTGTTATGTTAGATTCTGGTGCTAACTCAAATAGTAAACCAAAACATCTTGTACAAGGTGCATTGATGGGTTCTGAATATGCAAAACTTTTATTAGGTAAAGAAGAACCTACAGTAGGGTTATTAAATATTGGCGAAGAAGCCACTAAGGGGAACGATGTCGTTCTAGCCACATATCCAATTTTGGAACGTATGAAAACTATTAACTTCAAAGGTAATATTGAAGGCCGTGATATTCCAAAAGGGGTCGTAGATGTTGTTGTTTGCGATGGTTTTGTCGGTAATGTGGTACTTAAATTTGCAGAAGGCTTGGTAACAGGTCTTACACAATTAGTAAAGGATAGCATTATGGCAGGTAGTATTTTTGCCAAAATTGGTGCTATGCTTGTAAAGCCAGCTTTAAAAAAGATGGCAAAACGCTTAGATCACACAGAAAATGGTGGTGCTCCACTCTTAGGGGTTAATGGGGTGTTTATGATTGCTCATGGTAGCTCCAAAGCTAAAGAGATTAAAACTGCTATTGAAATTGCTAGTGATTTAGTAGAACGTAAAATTATTCAACACATAAGAGAAACAATGGATATTGAAGGAGCCTTGAAGTATGACTATGATGAGTAAACCGGTTGGAATCATTGGTACTGGGAGCTTCCTTCCTGACAATGTAGTAACAAACTTTGATCTAGAAAAAATGGTTGATACCAATGACCAATGGATTAGAGAACGTACTGGTATTGAGGAACGACGCATTGCACCGGAAGGTATGAATACATCCTATATGGCGACTGAGGCAGCAAAAAAAGCTATGCAAATGGCTAAGGTTAGTGCCGAAGATATAGACGTGATTATTTTTGCTACCTTAACACCGGATATGATTATTCCTTCAGCCGCTTGTGTATTACAAGCAAATTTAGGCGCTAAGAATGCAGCGGCCTATGATTTACAAGCTGCATGCTCTGGCTTTGTATATGGATTGATTACTGCAGCTAGCTATATTAGCTCCGGTTTATACAAAAAGGTGCTCGTTGTGGGCGCTGAAATTCTCTCCCGTCGAGTAAATTGGAACGATCGTAGTACAAGTATCCTCTTTGGTGATGGCGCTGGTGCCGCAGTAGTATCTGAAGTCCCTGAAGGTTATGGCATTAAAGGTGTTGATATGGGTGCCGACGGTACTGGTGGTCCATCTCTTTGTATTCCTGCAGGTGGTACAGCCGTAGTTGCCAATGACCAACGCATTGAAGAAGGTTTAACATTCATTCATATGGATGGTTCTGAAGTATATAAATTTGCTGTTAAAACGATGGGGCGTACTGTTTTAAAATCTTTAGAACGAGCTGGAATGGAACTTAATGAGTTGGATTTCTTTATTCCACATCAAGCAAATATTCGTATTATTGATTCGGCTGCAAAACGCTTACATATGCCGATGGAAAAAGTATTTGTTAATTTACATAAGTATGGTAATACATCTGCCGCGTCTGTAGCGATAGCTTTGGACGAAGCTAATCGTGAAGGGCGTTTCAAACGCGGCGATAATGTTGCGTTTGCAGGATTTGGTGCAGGCCTTACATGGGCTAGCCTTGTCTTGAAATGGTATTAAGGAGGACACATCAAGATGATTAAGACTGACATTTGTGATTTATTGCAGATTGAGTACCCAATCTTACAAGGTGGTATGGCTTGGCTCGGTACTGCAGAATTAGCGGCAGCTGTTTCCGAAGCGGGTGGCCTTGGTATCATTGGGGCTGGTCATATGCCTCCTGATATTTTCCGTAATGAAATTCACAAATTAAAAGAGCGCACAAACAAACCATTTGGTTGTAATATTATGCTCATGTCTCCATTTGTTAAAGAAGTTATGGAAGTAGTTGTGGAAGAACGCGTTCCTGTAATTACAACAGGTGCTGGTAATCCTGGCGTGTATATTCCAGCTTTAAAAGAAATCGGTACTAAAGTAATTCCTGTAGTTGCTTCCGTATTACTTGCAAAACGCTTGTTGCGCGGTGGTATTGATGCAATTATCGCAGAAGGTACAGAATCTGGTGGTCACGTAGGCGATATTACTACTATGGCATTGATTCCACAAGTAGTAGATGCTGTAGATGTTCCAGTTATCGCAGCTGGTGGTATTGCTGATGGCCGTGGTATGGCTGCAGCCTTTGCATTAGGCGCTCAAGCAGTACAAATGGGTACGCGATTCGTATTATCCGAAGAATGTATTGCTCATGAAAACTATAAAAATGCAGTATTGAAAGCAAAAGATCGTGCCACTGTTATGACTGGTTTAACAACAGGTCACCCTGTACGTATCATTGATAATGCATTAGCTCATAAATATAAATCCCTTGAATTTAGCGGTGGTTCCAAAGAAGATTTAGAAAACTTAGGTGCAGGCACACTTCGTAAAGCTGCTATTGAAGGTGATGTAAAAGAAGGCTCTGTAATGATTGGTCAAATCTCTGGCATGTTAACAGATGTTAAACCATGTGCAACTATTATCAAAGATATCATGGCTGAAACTGAAACTGTAATTAAAAAACTTCAAGGTCTTGGTAAATAAGGAGGCCCTTATGAAAACAGCATTTGTTTTTCCTGGTCAAGGTTCCCAAAAAGTAGGCATGTTACAAGATTTGTACAATGCATATCCTATTGTGAAACAACGTTTTGAAGAAGCTGACGAAGCGCTTGGTTATTCTATTTCCAAATTGTGCTTTGAAGGCCCTGATACTGAACTTGTTAAAACTGCTAATACACAACCGGCTATCTTAACTGCATCTGTAGCTTGCTATGAAGTTCTTAAAGAACAAGGCTTTACACCTGATATCGTAGGTGGTCATAGTCTTGGTGAATACAGTGCTCTTGTAGCGGCAGGTGTATTGAATTTTAAAGATGCTGTGTATGTTGTTCATAAACGCGGTGAATATATGCAAGAAGCTGTGCCATTGGGCAAAGGTGCTATGGCAGCAATTCTAGCTTTACCTCGTGAACAAGTTGTAGAAATTTGTAAAGAGGTTAACGATTCTGTTGGTTCTGTGCAAGCAGTTAACTTCAACTGCCCAGGTCAAATTGTTATTGCTGGTGAAACAGCAGCGGTAGAAACTGCAGCAGAAAAGATGAAAGAAGCCGGTGCAAAACGTGCTGTTATGCTTCCTGTAAGTGCTCCATTCCACAGCCGTTTGATGGAACCTGCAGCTCTTCGTTTAAAAGAAGAGTTGGATAAAATCGAAGTGAGCGATGCTCAAATTCCTGTAGTGGCAAATGTGACAGGTAAAATTTTGACCAATGCAAACGATATTAAAGAGTCCTTAGTTACACAAGCTGCAAATCCTGTATTGTGGGAAGACTGCGTAGCTGAAATGGTTAACTTTGGTGTAACTCGATTCGTTGAAGTAGGTCCTGGTAAAGTACTTACTGGCTTTACTAAAAAGATCAATAAAGATATGGAATTAGCCAATGTTGAAGACATTGCATCCTTAGAGAAAACGCTTGAATTTTTGAAAGGGGTTCGATAAAATGCATTTAGAGGGTAAAGTAGCCATTGTAACTGGCGCATCCCGTGGCATTGGTCGCGCTGTAGCTATCAATTTAGCACAATCTGGTGCTGATGTGGTAGTTAACTATAGCGGTAGCGAAGGTGCAGCTCAAGAAACTGTTGAAGCTGTACAAGCTTTAGGCCGTAAAGCCATTAAAATTAAAGCCAATGTAGCTAATGCTGATGAAGTTGCAGCTATGGTGGAAGAAGCTCATAAAGAGTTTGGTCACATTGATATTCTCGTAAATAATGCGGGTATTACGCGTGATGGTTTATTGATGCGTATGAAAGACGAAGATTTTGATGCTGTTATAGATATCAACCTTAAAGGTGTATATTTAGTAACTAAAGCAGTATCTAAAATCATGATGAAACAACGTTCTGGTCATATTATCAATATGACATCTGTTGTAGGCGTTATGGGTAATGCAGGTCAAACTAACTATGCAGCATCTAAAGCTGGTGTAATTGGTTTTACTAAATCCTGTGCTAAAGAATTAGCAAGTCGTGGCATTACTGTTAATGCTATTGCACCAGGATTTATCAATACTGATATGACTGATGTATTACCAGAAAAAGTTAAAGAAGCTATGGTTGCAGAAATTCCATTGGGCCGTATGGCTAATGCTGAAGAAGTAGCGACAGTAGCAACATTCCTTGCTAGCGATTTTGCTAACTATATTACAGGCCAAGTCATCAATGTAGATGGCGGTATGGTGATGTAGTTTCAAAATTAGACTATATATAAATACACTTTGAAAGGAGGTGAACCACCAATGAACACTTTCGATAAAGTAAAAGCAATCGTTGTGGAACAATTAGGCGTTGATGAAGCTGAAGTTACCATTGATTCTACATTCATCGACGACTTAGGCGCTGACTCCTTAGATATCGTTGAATTGATCATGGCATTTGAAGAAGAATTCAATGTTGAAATCCCTGACGACGTTGCAGAAAAAATTAAAACCGTTAAGGATACAGTAGAATATATTGATTCTGCTAAATAAGCTGTAAAGCTGACAATTCAGCCGTACGGGAGGCCGAGTGGCCTCCCAACCGGTTTTATTTACAGGAGGATTTGATAGTGAAGCTCCCTGAACTTCGCATTGGGAATCTAGTGGCCAAAGTACCTATTATTCAAGGTGGTATGGCGATTAGATTGTCTACAGCTCGCTTGGCGGCAGCCGTTGCAAATGAAGGTGGTATCGGCCTTATTGCAGCATCCGGTTTGCCGTTTGATGAATTACGATACGAAATACAATTAGCTAGAAAATTATCACCTACGGGTATTATTGGTATAAATGCGATGGTAGCAGCAACTCAATTTGCTGGCTTAGTAAAGACTGCCATCGAAGAGGGCATTGATCTTGTAGTAGCAGGTGCTGGTTTTTCAAGAGATATGTTCGCAATGGGCAAAGAGTCTGGTACGCCAATCGTACCAATTGTTTCGTCCGCAAAATTAGCTCGCATTTCTGAAGGTTTAGGTGCAGCAGCAGTAATCGTAGAAGGCTGCGAAGCTGGTGGCCACTTGGGGACGGATCGTTCCGCTCGAGAAATCGTTCCAGAGGTTGTAGCTGCTGTTAAAAACATTCCAGTTATTGGTGCTGGTGGTGTTCTTGATGGTCGTGACATCGTAGAAATGTTGAAATTAGGTGCTAGTGGCGTTCAAATGGGTAGCCGTTTTGCTGCTTCTGATGAATGTAATGCATCTGACGAATTGAAAAAAATGTATGTACGGGCTACTAATCCTGAGGATATTGTATTAATTCAAAGTCCTGTAGGTTTGCCTGGACAAGCAATTAAAAATAAATTTGCTGAATCTGTATTAGACGGTACTGTAGCACCTCCAACGGTGTGTGATAACTGTTTGAAACATTGTTCCCATAAATTCTGTATCATCCGTGCTCTTTCTCGTGCACAACAAGGTGATGTGGAAACAGGTTTGGTGTTCTCTGGCAATAATATGAGAAAAGTCGACAAGATTATGCCAGTTAAAGATATCTTTGCTCAACTAAAACAGCAAGTAGCAGAGATTGATTAATTTAAAAGGGCTGTATAGCTATAAGAGGTGGAATAATTGGAAAAACGTGTAGTAATTACTGGCTTAGGGGCAGTGACTCCTGTAGGTATCGGTAAAGAGAACTTTTACAATGCGTTATTGGCAGGTCAATCTGGTATTGGGCCAATTACACGCTTTGATGCATCTGACTATGCAACGCGTATTGCTGGTGAAGTAAAAGATTTTGATGTTACAAACTATGGCGTAGACAAGAAAGAAGCTCGTCGTATGGACCGTTCTGTAGAATTGGCTATCGGTGCTGCTGTTCTTGCTTGTGAAGATGCTGATCTTGATTTAGATAAACAAGATTTAGATCGTTGTGGTACTGTAGTTGGTACTGGTATTGGCGGTATCGACTCCATCCATGAAGTATATGAAACATTATTCGAAAAAGGTCCTGGCCGTGTAAGTCCATTTGCAGTTCCTATGATGATTGCCAATATGACATCTGCACGTGTATCCATCCGTCTTGGCCTTAAAGGTCCTGTTATTACAGACGTAACAGCTTGTACTTCTGGTACAAATGCTATTGGCGATGCTTTCCGTATTATCCAACGTGGTGATGCTGATATTATGTTTGCCGGTGGTACTGAAGCGGCTGTATCTCCTGCAGCTGTAGCTGGTTTCGCAGCTATGAAAGCTATGTCTACACGCAATGACGAACCAACAAAAGCATCTCGTCCATTTGACCGCGATCGCGATGGTTTCGTAATGGGTGAAGGTTCTGGTATCGTTGTTCTTGAAGAATTAGAACACGCAAAAGCTCGTGGTGCTCATATCTACGCTGAAGTTGTAGGTTATGGTACTAATGGCGATGCTTACCACATTACTGCACCAGCTCCAGGTGGTGTACAAGCTCGTAAATGTATGGAATTAGCAATTAAAGATGCAGGTATCGATCCTAAAGACGTTAACTACATCAATGCTCATGGTACATCTACTGGCCTTAATGACAAAAATGAAACATTGGCTATTAAAGAATTATTCGGCGATCATGCTAAAGACATCGCTGTTAACTCTACAAAATCCATGACAGGTCACTTGTTAGGTGCTGCTGGTGCTATCGAAACTATCGTTATGGCGATGGCTATCGAAACTGGTAAAGTTCATCCTACAATCAATTGTGACAATCCTGATGAAGGTTTGGATCTTGACTATGTTCGCGAAGGTGCACGTGACCTTCAAGTTAAATGTGCTCTTTCCAACTCTTTCGGTTTTGGTGGTCATAACGGTACACTTTGTGTACGCCGTTATGAAGACTAATGGTAGCTGTTGAAGCGCATAAGAGTAAGATGACACAAGCTCGTGAAGAATCTCTTCATGGGCTTGTTGCTCGTTTAGACATACCTGTGTCAGATATATCCATTTTAGATTGTGCTTTTACACATACATCTTATGCGAATGAACATAAATCAAAGCATATTAATCACAATCAGCGATTAGAGTTTTTAGGCGATGCTGTTTTAGATCTTATTATTGGGGAATACCTATTTAAGACATATCCAGACATGGCCGAAGGTAATTTGACGAAAATCAAGGCCGCTACAGTATGTGAGGATTCTTTAGCATCTGTAAGTCGTTCTTTGCAATTGGGGCAATATTTATTGCTCGGACATGGTGAATGTGCTTCTGGTGGTAATAATCGTAATTCTATTTTAGCGGATACCTTTGAGTCTCTCATTGGTGCTATCTATATTTCTACAGATTACCAAACGGCGATGAACTTCGTTTTAAAACATCTCATTACGTATATCAAGCAAGCTTTAGAAGGTAAACGGGGCAAGGATTATAAAACCTTGTTACAAGAATATGTACAACGAGATGGTGATAAACATATCGTCTATCGTTTGCTCAGTGAAAGTGGTCCCGACCATGCTAAGACCTTCCATATGGTGGTCGAAATCAATGGTGTTACTTACGAGGCAGGCTCTGGTAAAAGTAAAAAAATTGCAGAACAACATGCGGCTCAATTAACGTTAGAAAAGTTAATGGCCAAATAGAAAAGCGCCTAATGGCGCTTTTTTCTGTATAATAGTATATAGAATAGTAAATATATTTATCTTATAATCGTTGTATCGAAAGCCTTATATCTTAATATATTAATTACATATCATAAGGAATAAATACATGGATATTAATATATTAATATAAAAGGTTTTGGCTGAGTTTATTTTATATAAGAAAGGAGAGTGACTATGAAACCATTTGGTATGATACCTTTTTTTATACCTCATGTAGGGTGTCCTTATGTATGTACATTTTGTAATCAGTCGCGTATTACAGGTCAATCTGGTATTAGTCACCTAACTCCAGAATATATACAGCAAACTATTAAGGATTATATTGGTAGCAAACGTAAGGATAAGTTTTGGGAGGTCGCTTTTTATGGTGGTTCTTTTACAGCCATACATAGCGATTTACAACATACATTATTAGAACCCGCTTATGAAATGCTACGACAGGGCATAATTGATGGTATCCGTTGTTCCACAAGACCAGATGCTGTCGGTGATGAGGCTATCTCATTATTACAGTCCTATGGTGTAAACACAGTAGAGCTTGGCGTACAGTCCATGAATGATGGTATTTTAGTCGATGCTAAGCGCGGTCATACAGCTCAAGAGGTAGTAGATGCTGTGGCACGATTAAAACAGCGTGGAATGGTAGTGGGCGTGCAACTTTTACCAGGACTAAAGGGTGAAACTTGGTCAACAATTCTAGAAACCGCTATTGCTGTAGTTAAATTAAAACCAGATTTTGTACGAATCTATCCTGTTCTTGTTATAGAAAATACGGAACTAGCAGATCAATATAGAGCTGGTACATATAAGCCATTAAGTACTGAGCAAGCTATTATATATTGTGCATTCTTAAAAGAATGGTTTGAAGAGCATAACATTGAAGTTATACGCACCGGATTACAAAGTAGTGAAGAGCTCGACTCGGGTAATAGCTTGATAGCCGGTCCCTATGAGCCAGCAATGGGTGAACTTGTCGTAAATGAACAGTATAAGCAGCGCATTGAGAGGTGTATTGATGAACACTTTTCTGAGAGCTCTTTAGGAGGCCAGTATACTTATAATTTTTCACCATTAAGTAATCATTATAGTCATAAGGTTGAATGTAGAACTCATGCGAATAATACGAATAAGTTGGCGAAACATAAGATACTGATTTCTTATCCTAGAAACCTGACATCAAAGGTACGAGGCCTTAAAAATCGCAATATTTTATATTTCCAAGAAACATATCCTCAATTTAGCATAGATTGGTGTGAAGATAATACGAGAAATACTGTTCGTTGCTGTATTGATGGCCTACAATATATGTTATAATAAAAGATATGATTATTCGGGGTTGTTAGTAGAAAGGAGGCAGTCATGCAATTACTTCGGTTAGAATTAAAGGGCTTTAAATCGTTTGCTGATAAAACGGTTGTAAAATTCTCACCAGGAATGACTGCCGTTATTGGACCTAACGGAAGTGGTAAAAGTAATATTACGGATGCTATGAAATGGGTTTTAGGGGAATCCAATGTGCGTAATTTACGGGGCCAACGGCCAGAGGATATCATTTTCTTTGGCACAGAAAAACGAAAACCGATGAGGGCTGCCGAGGTTACCCTTGTATTTGATAATAGTGACCAACAATTAGATGTAGATATGGCTGAGGTAGCTATTACACGTCGTATTTATCGTACTGGTGAAAGTGAATTCCTCATCAATAAGCGATCTTGTCGCTTAAAGGATATCCATCTTTTACTAGCTGACACAGGTCTTGGTAAAGACTCGATGGCTATTATCGGTCAGAACCGCATTGATGCCATCTTGAACTCTAAGCCTGAAGAACGCCGATTGATCTTTGAAGATGTAGCAGGTATTTCTCGCTTTAAAATCAATAAAGAAGATGCATTGCGTCGTATTGCTAGTACGGACCGCAACATGGAACGCGTACGAGACGTAATGGCTACTATCGAAGAACAACTAGGACCTTTGTCTGAAAAGGCGGAAAAGACTAAAAAGTATATGACCTTAAGTCGTACAAAGCGCGACTATGATGGGGCATTAGGCTTTCACAATTATAAGACCTCTGATCGTTTATTAACGCGTTTCGAAAATGATAATATTGCATTTAAGAATGAAGAGATTGAGCTTCAAACTGAATTGTCTAAATTGGAAGCGCGCCGTCATACCTTGCAATCCGCATCAACAAAAGAGCAAGAACAACTCAAGTTGTGGGAAGCTCAGTATACGGAAAAGCAACGTGATGAAGAACGTTTAGCAGGTCATTTACGTCTGTTAGACGAGCAGTTGAAGACAGCTCATCGTGAATTAGATGAAATATCTATGCGTATTAGCGAACTAGAAGCTACGCAAAAGGGCGAAGAACAACAATTGCGCATTTTAAATCAGTTGATTCAAGATGAAAGTGCTCAATTAGTAGAAAAAGAGTCTAAGCTAGAAGCGTTAGAATCTAATTATAAAAAAGCTGTTGAAGATGTTAGCGCCGAGCAAGCTAAGTTCCAGTCATTGCAGTCTAATCGAGAAGCCTTTGAGCAACATCAATTAGAGCTTGTGAGCGCTATTGAAACAGCAAAGGCTAGTATTCGTAGCTTAGAATCTCGTAAGGAAGAGTCTACAAAACAATGTGAAGTTTTAAAGGCTGAAATAGGTCAAGTAGATAGTGACCTACAAGCAGCACGTGCTGAGTATGAAACATTGGGTCAGAAATTTACTGCTATTTCTGCACAACGACAAGCCCTCGTTGATGGCGGTAAAGAAGCAGCCTTACAAGCTCGTGAAGAACGCAAAGAATTACAAAAATTACGTACCCAAGAGCAACGTGTTAAAGGTCGTATCGAACTATTAGCCCAATGGGAAGAACAGCATGAAGGTTACTTAGAAGGAACTAAGAATATTCTTAATGGTAAGGGCGCTTGGCGTGAACAGATTACGGGCGCCGTTGGTGATCTCTTTACAGTTGAGGACAAATATACGACAGCTATTGAAACGGCATTAGGTGGTAGTGTTAACCATGTTGTGACCACTACAGCTCGCGCTGCTGCAGAGGGGGTAAATTATTTAAAATCTATCCAAGGTGGTCGCGTAACCTTCTTGCCTATGGATTCTGTAAAAGGTAAACCGTATGATACGCCTGCTTTACATGAAAGTTGTGTTATAGGTACGGCTGTTGACTGTATCTCCTTTGATAATACATATGCTCATATTTTCCAATATTTGTTAGGTCGTACGTTAGTAGTGTCCTCCATGGATGATGCTATTGGATTACAGAAGAAATATAATCAACAATTGCGCATCGTTACCCTTACAGGGGAACAATTCCAACCAGGTGGTTCTTTAACGGGTGGTGCTACAAAGCGTAAGCGTGCCTCCGTATTGAGCCGTAAGGAAGAGGCTACTAGTCTTGAACAAGAGCTTGTACAAATTGAAGAACAAATTCGTTCTTTAACAGCTAGTTTAGAAAATCTAGAAAAACGGGTTGAAGAGGCTGAAAAAGAACGAGCTACCCTTGATGAAAGCTATCAACATACGAACTTACTCTATGTGGCTAGCGAAACAAAGGTACAAAATATACAAAATCAAATGGATCGTAAGAAGCGTGTTCTTTCTGAAGAAGAGCAACGTTTAGTACAAATCGATATTGATTTAGCTCGTACAACAGCTAATTTAAAAGACCAAGAAACAGCACTTGCTTCCTTGCAAGAAAATCATGGTGTAGAGGGCAATCAAGGGGCCTTGATGGAGCGATTAACTGTATTGCAAAAGATTCAGCAAGAGGCGTATGAAGCTTTTACAGAAGCTCGTCTTACTTGTGATACATTACGACAAACCATTAAGGAACGTGAAACTCAACGAGAACAACGCAATCAATCTATTGCTAGCATTGTAGATCGTCTAACGCCGTTGCGTAATTTGCTAATCAGCACTACACAGCGCTGTGAAGAGGAGTTGCCGAAGGCTAAAGAATTGGCAGAACGAGAGCTAGCTGCAGCTACAGCAGAGGTTGAACGTTTGCGTACTCTTCGTGACGAAGCCTACGATAAGACATCTACAGGTCGTGAGGAATTAGAAGCCATTCTCAGCGAGCAAGACCGTTTGAACCAACGCTATAAAGTGGTGCAAGGGCGCCTCGTTGATATGGAAGGTAAAATTACCCGTCATCGCATGGATTGCGAACGCTTTGTAGAAGAGTTACAAGAGCTAGGTTTTACATTGGAAGATGCACAAGCCCTTCGTATTGAAGGTTCCGTCAGTGATTGGAAGGATGAACAAGCACGTTTGATGGCTGAAATTGCCGAGCTTGGTCCAGTCAATCCAAATGCCGTTGAGGAATATGAAGAAACTAAAGAACGCTATGATTTCTTAACTACACAATTGGCGGATTTAGATACGGCGAAGGAGCAATTGCAAGCGGTTATTGCCGAAATGGATAAAGCTATGAGTACACAGCTATACGATGTACTAGATGTAGTAGGTCGTAGATTCCAAGAGGTATTTAGCCAACTATTTGGCGGTGGTACGGCTCAAATTGTATTGACTGATCCAGATAATATCTTAACTGGTGGTATCGATTTCTACATTCAGCCGCCAGGGAAGAAACGTCAACAATTGACCTTGTTGTCCGGTGGTGAACGAGCCTTAACGGTTATTGCTTTATTATTCTCGTTCCTCGACTATCGTCCTGCGCCATTCTGTGTGCTTGACGAAGTTGACGCAGCCCTTGATGAAGCCAATGTAGAAAGATTTAGTTCTTACTTAAATCGGGTAAATAAAGAAACACAATTTATCGTAGTATCGCATCGTAAAAAGACGATGGAAGCTGCCGAAGTTTTACAAGGGGTGACCATGGTTGAACGGGGCGTATCGCGATTATTAACAGTAGCATTTGAAGATGTGAAGGAGGATCTAGCATAATGGCATTTGGATTCTTTAATAAA
>DXZL01000200.1 GCA_019419725.1 Veillonella sp.
AAGTTCAGCTACGAATTTATCGTAAATTGTATCTTGTACGAAGATACGGGAACCTGCGCAGCATACTTGACCTTGGTTGAAGAGGATGCCGAGCATTGCCCCATCAAGAGCTTGTTTCCAGTTTGCATCTTCAAAGAAGATATTCGCAGATTTACCACCTAATTCCAATGTAGCAGGAATCAAGCGTTCAGATGCTGCTTTATATACATCAAGACCTACTTCTGTAGAGCCTGTGAAAGCAAGTTTGCTGAATCCTGGATGATCAAGGATATATTGACCAGATTTAGAGCCTTTACCAGTTACGATGTTTACAACACCTGGAGGCAAGATTTCTTTCAAAATATCGCCTAATACTAAAAGGCTAAGGGATGTATGGCTAGAAGGTTTAATAACTACTGTACAACCTGCTGCAAGAGCTGGTGCCAATTTCCAAGCAGCCATTAGGAATGGGAAGTTCCAAGGCACGACTTGACCTACAACGCCAATCGGTTCGCGAACGATGAGGCTCAATGTATTTTCATCAAATACTTGTGCAGAGCCTTCTTCGGAACGAAGTACACCAGCGAAGTAACGGAAATGGTCAGCACCAAGTGGAATATCTACGTTCAAAGTTTCACGGATTGGTTTACCATTGTCATATGTTTCAACTTGTGCCAAGTACTCTTTGTGCGCATCAATAGCGTCAGCAATTTTTAACAAGTAATCAGCGCGATCTATTTGAGATACTGTTTTCCAAGTTTTAAAAGCTTCTGTTGCAGCGTCTACCGCTTTATCAACATCGTCTTTCGTGGCCTCTGCACAGATAGCAAGTTGTTCGCCATTAGCAGGGTTATATACATTAAATTCAGCGCCGTCAGATGCAGCTACCCATTCATTATTAATTAATAGTCCATATCTTTCTTTAAGGTTCAAGCTCATAGCATTACCTCCTATGTAGGAATATAGATTGAGGAAGATTTCCTCTGTGATTTCATCATACGCTTTATATCTAAATATTTCAATCAGATATATCATTTTCGATATATCTGTTCTGCATTATTATACATAGTTTTAAGTTATATAGAAAAACCGCACCCTCAAAATCCATAGAGAGTGCGGTTTTGTGTACGATGACTTTTAGTCAAGTGTATTTCTCAATAATATAATTCAATTGATACTAATTGTTTTGCCGACCACCATTGTTGCGGTTATTATTACGGTTATTGTTACGATCGTTTTTTCGACGTTGTCCGTTGTTATTTCTGTTTCGGTTATTATCGTTATTCTTTGGCTTTTCTGGTTGTAATGCTTTTACAGATAAACCGATACGATTGCGTTTTACATCAACAGAAATAATTTGAGCTTCAATGATATCACCTACAGCAAGCACATCAGATGGATGTTGGCGACTGTTACAGAGTTCACTGCGATGCAAAAGACCATTAGTTTTAAGACCAAAGTCTACGAATGCACCAAAATCAACTACGTTGTGAACAGTACCTTTTACAACAGTACCGACCTTGATATCTTCAAGGCTTACTACATGTTTTCTAGTAAGTGGTGCTGGCAAGTCTTCACGAGGGTCACGACCTGGTTTTGCCAAAGCCCCTAAGATATCTCGTACCGTTGGTACACCTGCATCAAGTTTTGCGGCCATTTTTCCGGCATCAACAAGCGGTAATTTCACTTGTAACGCTTCTAGTTGCGCTTTGTCTTGCAAATCTTTCAAGGCAAAACCTAATTCACCAATAATGCGTTCTGCCAATTCATAAGACTCAGGATGGACAGATGTATTATCTAGTGGATTTTTACACTGTTGCAAGCGAAGGAAGCCCGCACATTGCGTGAACGCCGCAGGGCCTAAGCGAGGTACTTTCAACAATTCTTTACGGCTTTTAAATACACCATTCTCTTGACGATATGCAACGATGTTTTTAGCTACTGTGCTAGAAATACCTGCAATATGTTGCAAAATAGCAGGAGATGCCGTATTGAGCTCTACCCCAACGTGGTTTACTACAGTTTCAACGACTTGATCTAAGGTATGGGTCAATTGTTTTTGGTTTACGTCATGTTGGTATTGACCTACGCCGATAGATTTAG
>DXZL01000201.1 GCA_019419725.1 Veillonella sp.
TTGCTGATATTGTTCAGCCTACAATGCTTAAAAAGCTATTTGTAGCGCCTGCAACGATTCAATTAGCTGGTGCAGAAGTGGAACTTGTTTCCGTTGTTTCACGTGAAACAATGTTGAAAAAAGCATTAGCACCGGTACGCGATGAGTACGATTTTATTATTATTGACTGTCCGCCATCCCTTGGCTTGCTAACATTAAATGCTTTTACTGCAGCAGATAGTGTTTTAATTCCAATTCAAAGTGAATTCTACGCATTAGAAGGGGTTAGTCAATTAGTAAAAACCATAACAATTGTGCAACAAACATCTAATAAAGACCTCGAAATCGAAGGTGTTTTGTTAACTATGTTTGATGGTCGTACAAATTTATCTATCCAAGTTGCTGATGAAGTGAAAAAATTCTTTGGCAATAAAGTATATAAGACTATTATTCCTCGTAATGTACGTCTTAGTGAAGCTCCAAGTTATGGTGAACCGATTATTGTATATGATCCAAAATCTAAGGGTGCTGACGTATATACTAAATTAGCTAAAGAAGTAATTAAAGCTTCAAAAGCTAAATAAATGGTTATATATAGCTGAAAGAGCTAAATGGCTAAGTGTTTAGTTAAACAAATGTCTGAGATTAATAGAATTAATGCATTGGCTATTAAATAATTGAGTGTTATTAATAAATATAGCCACTATATGTAAGGTGAGAGAGGTTAGTTATGCCTAGAGAAGTTAAAAGTAAGAAAAGTAAATCATCTGGCTTGGGGAAGGGCCTTGGAAACTTAATGAAGGTGGACAATGTAGAGTCTGTGTTACCTGAAAAGGAGATTCACGAATTACCAATTTCCGAATTAGTTCCAAATGCTGATCAACCTCGTAAAAGCTTTGATGAAGATAGTTTAGCCACATTAGCTGAGTCTATTAAGAATCTTGGTATTTTCCAACCAATTGTAGTACGTAAACAAAAGAATAAATACCAAATTGTAGCTGGTGAACGTCGTTACCGTGCTGCTATTATTGCAGGTCTAGAGACAGTACCAGTTGTTGTAAAGAAATATAATACAGAAGAAATGACAGAGGTAGCCCTCGTTGAAAATTTACAACGTGAAGGCTTAGATCCAATTGAAGAAGCTTTGGCATACCAAGGTTTAATGGATACTTACAAACAAACACAAGAAATGATTTCTGCTCGTCTAGGTCGCAGTCGTTCTTATATTGCAAACATGGTTCGTTTGTTGAAATTATGTGATTCTGTACAAAAAGATCTTATCGAAGGTGACTTAACGGTAGGTCAAGCTCGTCCGTTATTGGCATTACGTAGTGCAGCACAACAAATAGAAGCTGCTGAACGTATTAAAGAGGGCGAATTAAGTGCACGTCAAGCAGAGGCTCTTGTGAAGTCTATGCAAAATAAAACTCCTAAAACAAAAGCTGCTAAGCCACAAAGTACTGCAGAGGTACGTGCCCTTATGGACCGTCTAAAATTAAGCTTAGGATCTCCTGTAAACATTAAGTTCCGTGCTGGTAAAAAGGTTCAAGGTAAGATTGAAATTGCCTTCTCCTCTGAAACAGAATTAGAACGACTTATTGCCTATATGGATGGTCAAGATAATACAGACGATACTGAAACAGTAGAATTTAGAGTATAATTGATATACTTAAATTCGAATCGAATTATGTGAATTTAGTAATGACAAACCGATAACAATTCTGTATAATGTAAATACAATTTACAATCCACGGTGAAAGCGTAGTCTACGGGCTGCGCTTTTACTGTTATGTTAAGTAACAAGGATAGACTATGGAACAAACACCTAAAGCAAACCGCGTGCATATTGGCTTTTTTGGTCGTTGTAATGCTGGTAAGTCTACATTGATTAATATGTTAACAGATCAGCCTGTATCCCTCGTATCTGAGGTGGCAGGGACTACGACAGATCCTGTAAGTAAATCTATGGAGATTTTGCCACTAGGACCTGTGGTGATTACCGATACAGCTGGTATAGACGATACAACTGAATTAGGTACATTGCGGATGGAGAAAACAGAAGAGGTTGTGAAAAAGAT
>DXZL01000202.1 GCA_019419725.1 Veillonella sp.
AGCTAGAAACTAACTGTGGGCCTATAGCTCAGGGGTAGAGCAACCGGCTCATAACCGGTCGGTCCCTGGTTCGATCCCAGGTGGGCCCACCAATTATGTTGATATCTACCGTCCTTGAGAATTCAAGGGCGGTTATTTTTATATATAGTAGTAGAGGAATTATGGAACCTAGACCTATGATGGATCGCTTAGAGGCGGTGTTTTCAATCGTACCAAAAGCTCATGCAATAGCTGATATTGGTACTGATCATGGATATTTAGCAGTAGAACTTATCAACCGTAATCGTGCTGAATTTGTTATTGCTGGCGACGTGCATAAAGGACCTTTAGAATCTGCAAAAGAATATGTTCAATCTTGTGGGTTAACTTCTAAAGTAGATTGTCGATTAGGAGATGGTCTAAAGGTAACAGAGAAGGGCGAATTAAATGGTGCCATTTGCTGTGGTATGGGTGGATATCTCATGCGCGATATTGTAGATGCCGGTCCAGAGCCTTTAGAGTTCTACGTATTACAACCACAGAATGGACAAAAAGAATTACGTCAATATATGGTGCAAAAGGGCTATGTTATTGTCCTTGAGATCATCGTTGAAGATACAGGAAAGCTATACACTGCATTTTTAGCAGTGCGTAATGATCGGGTAGAAGCGTATACGGGTATGACTGAACACGTAGATGTTTATCAATCATTACCAGAGGATTCGTTATTATGGTCTGTAGGTGCTCTTTTGGAACAGGAACGACCATCACTTTGGCCGAAATATATTGAGTACTTAATATATCAACGGCAATGTGCACTAGACGGTATGACTGAGCAATTGAGCCATACAGATAAATATAAGGATTTAGAGCGTGAAGTAGAATTTCTGCACGGACTTTTAGAAGATAGAAAGAAGTGAGCTTTATGACAACAGTTCAACAAGTTATTACCTTAATGGAACAATTGGCCCCTCGTTCTTATGCAGAATCTTGGGATAATGTGGGCCTCATGGTGGGTGATAGAAATGCTATCGTTACAGGCGTGTTAACTACATTAGATGTAACAGCGGAGGCCATTTCATATGCCATTGAACATGACTGTAATCTAATTGTTAGTCATCACCCGTTGATTTTTAAGGGCTTAAAACAATTGTCTTGTGATACGGCACAAGGGCGAATGATTAATCAGCTGATTCAACATAATATTGCCGTTTACAGTGCACATACAAATCTCGATATAGCACCTGGTGGCTTGAATGATATGTTGGCAGAACAATTAGGTCTTATAGATGTTAAGGGCTTTATCAAAACTGGGGAAGACGCATTGTATAAGATAACTACCTTTGTACCTGAAAATGCAGCTGATGCGGTTCGAATGGCAATGGGGAATGCTGGTGCTGGACGTATTGGTAACTATGAATACTGTAGTTTTAGTGCTCATGGTGAAGGTCGTTTTGTAGGCAATGATGACTCTCATCCTGTTGTGGGTGAAGCAGGATCTATGACAGTAGTACCAGAAGTACAAATCAATGCGTTGGTAGATGGTATACATTTGCAACACGTCATTGAAGCGATGAAAGATGCACATCCTTATGAAGAGGCCGCTTATGAGGTGCTATCCTTAGTTGAGCCGAAAGGGGCGACTCAATATTTAGGTCGTATTGGTAGATTACCAAACGCCTTAGATTTAGATACATTCCGTGAATGGGTACAGGAAGCATTACCAGAGGCTAATATTCGTTTTGCTGGCATAGCACCTAAAGAAATTCAATCCATAGCACTATGTTCTGGTGCCGGTGCTGAATTTATTAAGGATGCAGCTCGCCTGCGTGTAGACGCATATGTTACAGGCGATGTGAAATATCATGATGCACAATTAGCTAAAGAGCTTGGATTGCTTGTAGTTGATGCAGGTCATTTTGGCACAGAATCTATTGTTGCTAGCGGTTTACGTGACTATTTACTTAGTAAAGATTTATCTGTTCCTGTGAAAGCTTTTACAGAACAGAATGATTTCTTTTTCTTATAATATTGCATTTTCTTGCAACAAATAGGC
>DXZL01000203.1 GCA_019419725.1 Veillonella sp.
TATTTAAGTATTCTTTTATGAGAGCCATAAGTAAAGAAACTTCCTGTTCAGGACGCTTCCAGTTCTCTGTGGAGAAGCCATATACCGTAAGAGCTCTAATTCCAATCTCATCTGCAGCAATAACAATCTGCTTTAATACGTCGGCTCCTGCGCGGTGTCCCATTGATCGTGGCATGCCTCTTCGTTTTGCCCAACGACCATTGCCATCCATAATAATAGCAACATGTTTTGGTATCACATTACTATCAATAACAGGCGTATCAGATGGTTTACGGTTAAATAATTTCTTTAGCATAGTCTACCTCGATAGAACTTCCGAAGTCGCTGGCAATCATTGGTCTATACACTAGTATATGTAAACACTCATCAACCTTGGTAATACGTGCTACATAAAATCCTTTATCAGCAATATCAAAAAAGCGATTAAAGGATCCCCCAATCATTACCTTAAAAGGAATATGGGCAGCCTGCAAACGAGACTTTGCAAGCTGCCATGGCATTCCAATAAGGCTATTAGAATCTAACATTATACTTCTAATACGTCCTTTTCTTTTACTGCTTTTAACTCATCAATCTGCTTAATTTTAGCATCTGTAAGTTTTTGAATTTGATCTAAACCGTCTTTAGCATCATCTTCAGTAATTGTTTTAGCTTTCTCTTCTTTTTTCAATGCATCATTTACATCACGACGAATATTTCGTACTGCAACTTTAGCATCTTCAGCTTTTTTATGAACAACTTTAACGATTTCTTTACGACGTTCCTCAGTCAATTGAGGAATAGTCAATCGGATTTGAGCACCATCATTACCTGGATTTAAACCAAGATCAGATTGTAAGATTGCTTTTTCAATAGCACCAATCATAGTTTTATCCCAAGGTGCAATAACAATCATACGCGGCTCAGGCACGGAGATATTTGCAACTTGGTTAATTGGAGATGGGCTACCATAATAGTCAACCATTACTTTGTCAAGCAATGCTACACTAGCACGGCCTGTACGAATAGATGCAAATTCATGTTTTAAAGCCTCAATAGACTTATTCATGCGTTCTTCTGCTTGTTGCAACAATTCTTTAATTTCCATTTGAATTATTCTCCTCGAACTATGGTACCAATCTCTTCACCTTTAGCGGCTTTTGTAATGTTACCAGGAATGTCCATGCTAAATACAATAATAGGGATATTATTATCTTTACATAAAGTTGTGGATGTTGCATCCATAACCTTTAATTCTTTTGTGATGATATCATTATATGTTAATTCATCAAATTTAACGGCATTAGGATTCGTTTTAGGATCAGAATCATATACACCGTCAGCAAACTTCTTCGCCATCAAAATTGCATCTGCTTCAATTTCAGCAGCGCGCAATGCAGCTGTTGTGTCTGTAGAGAAGTATGGTTTACCAAGACCTGCACCGAAGATAACGATACGTTTTTTCTCTAAGTGACGAATTGCACGACGACGAATATAAGGTTCTGCAATTTCTTGCATTTCGATAGCAGTTTGAACACGAGTGTCTACGCCTGCTTGTTCTAATGCATCTTGCAATGCTAAGGAGTTCATTACTGTTGCTAGCATACCCATATAGTCAGCTGTAGCACGATCCATACCTTGGTTACTACCAGCTAACCCTCTCCACAAGTTACCGCCACCAACAACAATTGCGATTTCTAAATCAGTGGATTTTGCTAAAGCAGCAATTTCTTTTGCAAATTCTTCAACAACATCAGGGTTAATACCAAAACCTTGTTCACCCGCTAATGCTTCACCACTCAACTTCAAAACAATACGTCTAAAGTTTCTCTTTGCCATGTGTTTACTCCTCTATTGCAAAATAAGAGAACACTGTACGGTGTTCTCTTATTATTTCTTAATTATTTACCAACAGATGCCATTACTTCAGCTACGAAGTCATCTTGGCGTTTTTCAATGCCTTCGCCCAAACCGTAGCGAACAAAACGACGTACGTTGATGTTTTCACCGATTTTTGCAATATTTTCAT
>DXZL01000204.1 GCA_019419725.1 Veillonella sp.
AACTAACCAACAAGTGGCTATCATGAATGGTGAAAGTACTCGTAAAGCGAAAATCGGTCGTGTATACACATACAATGGCTTGAACCGTGTTGAAACTGACGAAGCTGAAATGGGTGATATCATTGCATTCGCTGGTATCGACGATATTAACATCGGCGAAACTGTAGCAGATGCTGAAAATCCTGAAGCATTGCCATCCATCTCCATCGACGAACCAACATTGTCCATGGTATTCTCTGTAAACAACTCTCCATTCGCAGGCCGCGAAGGTGAATTTGTTACATCCCGTCACTTACGTGATCGTTTGTTCCGCGAAGTAGAAACTAATGTTTCCATGAAAGTTGAAGAAACTGATTCTGCAGATGCGTTCAAAGTATCTGGCCGTGGCGAATTGCACTTGGCTGTATTGATTGAAACTATGCGTCGTGAAGGCTACGAATTACAAGTAGGTAAACCTCGCGTAATCTTCAAAACTATTAACGACCAATTGTGCGAACCATTGGAAGCATTGACTATCGACGTACCTCAAGAATTCATGGGTACAGTAATGGAAAATCTTGGTCAACGTAAAGCTGAATTGACTAACATGGTTGAATTAGCTGGTTACCTTCGTATGGAATTCGTAATTCCAGCTCGTGGTTTGATCGGTTTCCGTGCTCAATTCTTAACAGCTACAAAGGGTAATGGTATCATGAACCATGTATTCCATGGTTATGCACCATACAAAGGTGAAATTCCTTCCCGTACACGCGGTGCTTTGGTAGCATTCGAAAATGGCGAAACTACACCATATGGTTTGAACTCCGTTCAAGACCGTGGTACATTGTTCGTTGGTCCTAACCAAGATGTGTACGCAGGTCAAGTTATCGGTGAAAACACTCGTGAACTTGATATGGATGTTAACCCATGTAAGAAAAAACACGTTACTAACATGCGTTCTAGCTCCTCTGACGAAGCAGTACGCTTGACTCCACCTCGTATCTTCTCCTTGGAACAAGCTCTTGAGTGGATCAATGATGACGAACTCGTTGAAGTAACACCTGAAAGCATTCGTATGCGTAAAACAATCCTTGATCGTAACGCACGTGCGAAAGCAGCTAAAAACAAAAAATAATATCCTTAGCGATATAAGACGGCGCTCCCTCGGGGGCGTCGTTTTTATATTGTAAAAATATAAGAACAATTCTATGCATAGTATATATCAGGGTTTATCAGACTCTAAGTAAACTTTTTTACAAGAATGACATCTTAAGATATTCCTATTTATTATATTCATATGAAAAATAGATGATAATTTTATCATTTATGATTAATTGCTATATAGAGCCTTGTATATATTGAGTTTGCATAATGCCTTGCTGATACGGGTATCGGTATATACGAAATATCCATGTCGATGTATAATAATAACAAGTTTGTTGAAATCAATTATTGATTATGGAGGTTCTTATGAATAAGAGACTTTTAGCTTCTTTATTTGCTGTAGGTTTAGCTGCAGGCTGTGTGTGCTCTTCTGTTGATGCTCATGGCGTATTCTTCGCTAACCGTTTAGACGAAAAAGCATTGGTACTTGGTGAAGGCCCTGTAGATGATGCATATAGCCCAGATATGGTTAAAGGTATCGTTGGTTATGATAACAATGGCGCAGTTATCCCTGTAGAAGTTATTAAACACGAAAAAAATGTAGCTATCGTACCACCAGCTAATTTAGGTGTTACAGTAACTAATTTTGACTATGGCTACTGGACAAAAGATAAAGATGGCAAAACTGTACATAAACCAATTACAGAAGTACCTGGTGCTCAAAAAAGTACACATGCCATTAAATATGATGTTCACTACTGGAATGCAGAAGCAAAACCTTTCAACAATAAAGATGCTTTCATCCAAATCATTCCATCCGTTAACCCATTAACACTTAGAAAAGGTGATACATATGAAATCCAAGTCTTGAAAGACGGAAAACCATATGCAAATGCACCT
>DXZL01000205.1 GCA_019419725.1 Veillonella sp.
GAATATAGTTCTTGATTAGTGAAAGGACCATAATGAATACTAAAGAATTTAAAACATATGCAGATAAAGAAGAATTTGTACAAGGTGTTTTTTCTAATATTGCAAAAAATTATGACTTGATGAATACAGTCTTGAGCTTTGGACAAGATTATTATTGGCGCAAATTCTCTGTAAAAGCAATGAATATCGGTCCTCACCAACGTGTGCTTGATGTAGCATGTGGTACTTGTGTGTTTACAAAGGAAGCGTTGCGTCAAGAGCCAACATTAAGGGTGGAGGCATTAGACTTTAACAGTGAAATGCTTGATCAAGGTCGTGTACGCATTGAAGATGCTGGTTTAATAGATCAAGTTAACCTTGTTCAAGGTGATGCGATGGCATTACCATATGCAGATAATACATTTGATGCTGCTATGAGCGGATTTGCAATGCGTAATGTGCCAGATATTAAACAAGTATTATCTGAAATGCAACGTGTTGTAAAGCCAGGTGGAAAAGTAGTTGTGTTAGAACTCGCAAAGCCAAGTATGTTTGGTTTTAAACAGTTATATAATTTCTACTTCTCCTATATATTACCTATTATAGGTAAGTTAAGTAAGGACAATTCCTCTTATGCATGGTTGCCAGAATCCTTACGCAGATATCCTCATCAAAGCGAGATTCTTGAAATCTGGAAATCTTTAGGATATGAAAATGCCACCTATCATGAATTGACAGGCGGCATTGTAGCGGTCCACGAAGGTGTGGTACCAGAAAATTCTATTGTAAATAATAAGTAATATTAGCGTCTTGAGAAACTACTAATGATCCTTTTTCAACAGGAGTAGCAGTTTCGAGAGACGCTTTTAACATTACGGCGTTACGATAGGAACCAGAGTCCATAGAGCTTGTTTGTGGTGTGCTGATAGAAACAGTTTTTACAGGGCCTAAAGTACGACCAAGGGCTGCAGCAATAACCTCAGCTTTATGACGACCGTCTTGAATTGCTTCAGTAGTTAAAGAATCAGACAGTTGTTGAGATACATCATTTTGGAATGAAAGGTTATTGATATCGTTGGCGCCAGCGCTAACAGCAGCGTCAACAGCCTTTCCTACATTATCAAGATTGTTGATTTTTACAGTTACACGATTTGCTACACTATAACCAGTGTTGATTCGTTTGCCATCTTGATAATCACTTGTAGGGTTAATAGAAATATTAGATGTGTAAATATCTTTTTTGTCGATACCTAAATGACCTAACTTGCTGATTAAATCACTCATGATGCGATCGTTATTGGATTTTGCAGCATTGATATTAGTGTTTTCACTAGTAATACCAAGTGTTAAAATCGCATAGTTAGGTGCTACAGAACGAGAGGCTTCGCCAGTAATTTGAATTTCTGAGGTATCAAATGTACCTTGTGGTGCAGCAAAAGCTGCAGTAGCCATCGTTGCACATACCGCAGCAATAGCAGCTGTTTTGGATAATAAACGTTTGGATAATTTCATACTCAATCTCCTCACACATTATTATAGTATTAATAATATCTACCATAATAAAAGACTAAATTGAAATATAGAGCTCATTCAAAATTAAAATATAGTATTAAATGGTATATAACTATATAACTACATAAGTGAAAGAGTCTATATTACAGCTACATTATACAAAATAGGTTGTATAAAATCAATCTTTAGTTTTTAGATTGAAAAATGAATGTGCAATGAAAGTTGTGTGAAGTTGAGAATTGGGGGTTGCCATTATTTTTTGGTTATACTATAATATCCATACAGTCGTTCGAACGACTGTTTCTTAATGAGTGTAGAAATACACTTTGAAGTTCGAAAGAACTTCAAAAAAGATTATAAAATGTGTTGACATGAAAGTGCTCACATGTTATTATAATCAAGTCGCCAGTTGATGAAACACTTCGAAAGAAGGTAGTGGAAACTGGTACAGATCTTTGAAAACTGAACAATGATAGGTAATCAATCAATA
>DXZL01000206.1 GCA_019419725.1 Veillonella sp.
ATATAATATTATTAAAAGACAAGAATAATAGAAGTAGCTTTTAAATCTTAATTTTTATATTTATATATTTAGCATAGATGTGTTATTTCCTTTGAAAATAACGTATCTATGCTATATAATAATAAGATATGAAAGGATGTGTCTCGATGAAAATCAGCCAAGAGGAAATTAAAAAAATCGCCTTACTTTCACGCTTGGAAGTTAAGGAAGAACATATGGAACATGTAGAAAAAGAGTTGTCCGACATCTTGACTTATGTTGCTGAACTAGATGCATTAGAACTTGATGGTGTGGAGCCTATGGCTCATGCAGTACCATTGCACAATGTATTTAGAGAGGATGAAACAAAACCATCCCTCGATCATGATTTAGCTTTATCCAATGCTCCAGAAGCAGAGGATGGGTACTTTAAAGTACCTCGCGTTGTACAAGAATAGGAGGTTTCGCTGTGGCAACAATTCATGAATTACACAAGAAACTAGTGAATAAAGAAATCAGCGCTGTTGAATTGACGAATGCTGTTATTGCACATAAAGCGAAAGTGGAACCGACTGTACATGCGTACTTATCCGATTCTCATGATCGTGCTTTGGCTACAGCTAAGCTTGTAGATGAAGCAATTGCTAAAGGTGAAGCTATTTCCCCATTGGCAGGTATTCCTGGTGCAATTAAAGATAATATTTGTATTAAAGATGAACCTGCAACATGTGCATCTAAAATGTTGGAAAACTTTGTGCCTCCATACAATGCGTCAGTTATTGAACGTTTACAAGACAATCATTATATTAGCCTTGGTAAACTTAATATGGATGAATTTGCCATGGGTGGCTCTACAGAGAACTCTGCATTAGCTAAAACATCTAACCCTTGGAATGCTGATTGCGTACCAGGCGGTTCTTCTGGCGGTAGTGCAGCAGCTGTATCTAGCGGGTCTGCTATTTGGGCTCTCGGCTCTGATACAGGTGGGTCTATTCGCCAACCAGCATCCTTCTGTGGCGTTGTAGGTTTAAAACCAACATACGGTAATGTATCTCGTTATGGTTTAATTGCTTTCGCATCTTCTTTGGATCAAATTGGCCCTGTTACACGTGATGTAACAGATGCAGCGTTAGTATTAAATGCAATCTCTGGCCATGATACAAAAGACTCCACCTCCATTCCAGGCACTCGTGTAGACTACACTACAGCACTTGTGAATGATGTAAAAAATCTAAAAATTGGTGTCCCAAAAGAATTCTTTGGTGAAGGTCTCAATAGCGAAGTTCGTAAAGCTATTGAAGAAGCTATCGAAACATACAAAAAATTAGGTGCTGAAATCGTTGAGGTTTCCTTGCCTAATTCTAAATATGCATTGTCTGCTTACTATATCATTGCATTGGCAGAAGCTAGCTCTAACTTGGCTCGTTATGACGGTGTAAGTTATGGTATGCGGGTACCTGCAGATAACTTAGTAGATATGTCTACTAAAACTCGCACAGAAGGTTTTGGTCCTGAAGTGCAACGCCGTATCTTGTTAGGTACCTATGTATTGAGTGCTGGTTACTATGATGCTTATTATTTGAAAGCATTGAAAGTTCGTCGCCTTATTAAAAACGAATTTGATGAAGCATTCTCCAAGGTGGATTTGATTTTGACACCAACTGCACCTAATACATCCTACAAATTTGGTGAAAAAGCTAATGATCCATTAGCAATGTACTTAGAAGATATCTGTACAGTACCGGCAAATCTTGCAGGTATTCCAGGTATTAGCATCCCAGCAGGTATGAGTAGCAATAATTTGCCAATTGGCTTACAATTACTTGGCCCTGCTATGGGTGAAGAAACATTATTACGTGCTGCTTTCACATTTGAACAAGCACGTCCAGACTGTCAATTAGTAGCACCAACTGGGGAGGTTT
>DXZL01000207.1 GCA_019419725.1 Veillonella sp.
TAAGAATTGTTTATATAGTTACTTTGATAGTTTAGATATTCCATGTATACTTATCTAAGTAAGGCTGACTTTTGATTCTAGATAAGAAACAACTAAACTTCTCTCTCTTAATAAGTTCTCTCTCAACTTATCTAGATCACATATATTCTCTCTCAACAGTCCTTACACTCTCAAACTATATGCATAAAGGGCATTCCTAGCGACGGCTAGTGAATGCCCTTTATGTTTTTCTATAGTTGTGTATTTATTATTTAGTCATTATATTTTTATTGTTTTAATATATTGTTATCTTGCATTGTAAAAGAATGAGTACTATAATAGTTTTACCACAATTGATTTTATAAAATTGATTTTGGTACAAGTAGATATAACATGATATTACATTGTTGTTAACTTGTTTATTTTATTCCGATTAGTATTCGAGATAATGATGAATATGAATCTAAGAGATTAATAAGAAATAATATAAGGAGAGATTAATGAATTTTTCAAAATACAAGAAATCAATTATTGCATGTGTACTCGCACTTGGAATTGGCATAGGTGGTGGATACTATTTCTTCGGTAGCCCTAGTCATACACAGCAAACGACAGTAAGAGAACAAACAAAACAATCTAAACCAATTACAGATACACGTAATACGTACGTGGTTCAAGCTGCTAAAGAATCTGGGCCAGCTGTAGTAGGCATTACCACACAAGTTTTCCAAAAGGATATTTTTAACCGTACTATCTATGCTGGAGAAGGTGTAGGATCTGGTGTACTTATTGATAATGATGGACATATTGTAACTAATAACCATGTGGTAGCGGGCGCTAAAAATGGAGAAGTGACAGTATCTTTGTCTAATGGTTCCACCGTAACAGGTACAGTTATCGGTACAGACGCTCAAACAGATTTGGCTGTTGTTAAAATCGATCCTCCGAAGGATATTCAACCAATTAAAATTGGTGACTCTGACTCTTTACAAGTAGGAGAACCTGCTATCGCAATTGGCAATCCTTTAGGTCTAGAATTTAAAGGTTCTGTTACATCTGGTGTAATTAGTGCTTTGGCGCGTACTATTGATGACCAAGGTCAACGGTTCCCATTGATTCAAACTGATGCAGCTATTAATCCTGGCAACTCTGGTGGTGCTCTCATCAATGCAGATGGTGAATTGATCGGTATTAATAGCTCTAAGATTTCCAAAGAAGGCGTTGAAGGTATGGGCTTTGCCATTCCAATTAACTCTGCTATGACTATCGTTGATTCTATCATTAAAAATGGTAAGGTTGTTCGCCCATATATCGGTGTATGGGCTGTAGATCGTCAAACGGCAGCACGCAATAATGTAAGTTATGAAGGGGATGGCCTTCTTATCGTACAATTAGATCCTAATGGTCCTGCATCTAAAGCAGGGTTAGTAGAAGGTGATACAATCGCTCAAATTAATGGCAAAGATATCACTACATTACTTGAATTAAAAGAACAAATTGACGCTAAGAGCCCTGGTGATACAGTTTTGGTATCTTATACTCATAATGGCAAAATGAAGAGCACACAGCTTAAATTAGGGCAAGCCTCTTCAAATTAGAATTTAGTAAATAAAACTTAATTAAGTATTTCAATAATGCACTACTTTCTTTTATAGTGTTAGAAAATCCTCATCTTTTAGATGAGGATTTTTTTGTTATAATAAGGTACTTTAATAGATTTTGTATAAAAAATTTTCTTCTATAAATGCAGGAATTAACTGTATTTTTAGTATAGAACGAAAAAAATATATTAATTTTCAATATTTTTTTGCAAGGTACCTTGCAATACGAGGTACCTTGTGTTATTATGTATTTGTCAGTATATGATAGTGACCGTAAGAGAGCTTTCACATTGGCAGGTAGGCACAGCCTAAAGGG
>DXZL01000208.1 GCA_019419725.1 Veillonella sp.
TTTTAAAGGGGCTGCAACTAGAATGCGGTAAAACCGCATTCTGTTACAGCCCCTTATTCATTAATTAAGCTTTGTAAAAATATCTTTAGCAAATTCTTGTGCCGCTTTACAATCGTCTTCATTTGGATGTACTGCAGCTTGTTTGTGTCGTGCATCTCTATCAGCTGATTGGCCATGGCTATGTCCTTTAGGGAACATTTTATACATCATTTCGATAACCTTAGGGTCTACCTTACCTTGGCAGATAAATGTTCCAACCGGCTCTATACCATCGGGTAAACAGTTCGCCGCATTGATGAGACTTTCCTTAGCATGTGCCATTTGCGGTGGCACACCAGCTGTGGCAAACAAAGCAATGTGAGGATTATGTAATGTAGCGAGTACATCACGAGCCTCTTTATTGGCTGTTCCTTTATCCACCCAAAAGCCTGCAAATACAAGATCATAGGATGCTATATCGGAAGGCAATTCTTTCATAGACACACATGGTGTACCTGCTGGCAATACGCCAGTAATAGCCTCAGCTACTTGTTTCGTATTTCCCGTAAGGGACGAATATATAACAATAGACTTCATGTCTTACCTCCTATTTACTATATATCTATTATAGGACATATATGACATGCTTTTAATAAAATAAATCACAATAGTATATAGAACGAAATTTGATTTACTAACACATACAATTTTAATATTCTCAAAAGAGATATATCATTCAAAATCATCATATATGCGTCTCATATAGTACTTTCTAGCATTTACAACTATATCGATAAATTTAAGCATACTATATTTATAAATTTCTAAATGTCAATATTGAATGTATAGAATTTTTTCGCTATAATCGTAACATAATGTATAAGCTTAATAAGAAAACTACCATATATTGTAGTTTTCTTATTTTTCTGATTAGACTTAACTTAAAGATATTTTATACTTTTTGGTCTAATCTTATATATGCTTAATTAACAGTTTTATCGATTTTAGTACTCAAGGGGAACAGTAATGGAGATTATGATCAAGAAACGGGATGGCCATTTCGAGCCGTTGTCCGTTGAAAAAACGAAACGTATGATTGCCTTCGCATGTTTGGGGTTAGATTCTTGTGATCCACTAGAATTAGAAATGGATGCGAAGTTACAATTCGTTGATGGTATGACTACTAAAGAGATTCAAAAAACTTTAGTACAAACAGCCATTGAAAAGGTTATCTCTAAAAAAGACGATGGCTTCGGCAACCAAGTTAATAAAATGAACCAAGATTGGCAGTTCGTAGCGGCTCGCCTCTTCTTGTTCGATCTCTATAAAGAGGCTGCTATCACTCGCCGTTATAAAGCATTCGGCTACGGCAACTTCCCAAATCTTGTACATATGCTTGTGGAACAAAAAAAATACGCAGACTTCTTCGTTACCGAATATACACCTGACGAACTACAAGAATTGGGCGATTACATCAAACCTAAACGAGACTACCTCTTCAACTATGAAGGTCTTAAATTGTTGGCTGACCGTTACTTAGTAAAAGGCTTCAACAAAGAAATTTACGAATTACCTCAAGAACGTTTCATGGCTATCGCTATGCACTTGGCATTGGTAGAGGGCGAAAACAAAGTAGAATACGCTAAAAAATTCTACGATTTGATGAGCCAATTAAAAATGACAACTGCTACACCTACATTGGCAAATGCTGGTACACCATTCCATCAATTGTCCTCTTGCTTCATCTCTGGTGTAGATGATAACTTATGGTCCATTTACGATGTAAATAGCAAGTTCTCTCGCGTATCTAAACACGGTGGTGCTCTTGGTATCTACCTTGGTAAAGTTCGTGCATT
>DXZL01000209.1 GCA_019419725.1 Veillonella sp.
TCCTCAAACGGGAATTGTCGAAGTAGTACAGATTTGTGATCTTTCGTCATACCAATGATAAGATCTGCTGCATTCACGAGCTCCATCGTCAATGGTCTCGATTCATGATCAGAAATATCTGCAATGGAACGGACGGCTTCCACGGCTTGTTCAGTTGGTTTTGCTCCATAGGCGGCAAATAGACCAGCTGATACAGTCGTCACATCCTTATGTTGCTCCGCTGCAAGGGCCCGTGTAATACCTTCAGCCATAGGGCTACGGCAAGTATTACCGGTACATACAAATAAAATATTCATAATAACATCCTTACTTAATCACATTTTGTGATTACTTTATACATTATAGCAAATTCATCCAATATGTAAAGACATATTTCTATTATCAGTGGACATTTTTATTTCAGTAAATTTACTTATAAATGATATGATGACTCGAGGCCTTTTCCATGCGGTTCATAATGGCAACACCAAAACCGTCGTCATCAACACCTTCTGCCAAGATTAAGTCAACATGATTTTCGTTAAAATATAATAGGCTTTTATAAAAGTCATGACCTAATGATAAGGCATCACCATAGTTGCCAAAACAATGGAATATAAAGCGTGTATCCTCTTTCATAAGGTTATACGTTTCATGACTCACTAAACAACCTATAGGACCTTCTATCCCCTCTGAAAGCTCTTTAAAAGTACTTGCCACCCGCTCTGGACTACCTACAACAACTGTCATAGGTGCATCAGGAGCATAATGGGTATACTTCATACCAGGAGCTTTAGGCTTAGTTGTAGCATTAACGAGAGCAGTATCATACTCAACCGTAGATACAACAGCTTCAAGTTGTGCTTTTGTTATTCCACCTGGTCTCAATATAATGACCTTGTCATCATGTACTTCTACAACAGTAGACTCTACACCAATCATACATGGTCCTGCATCTAAAATATAGGAAATACGGCCCTTCATATCATGGTAAACATCTTGCGCCGTTGTAGGACTTGGACGACCAGATATATTAGCACTAGGAGCCGCTACCGGTACACCGGTACGCTCTAATAAGGCTCGACAAATCGCATGATCAGGACAACGTAACGCCACACGAGGCAAGCCACCTGTAGCACGATCTGGCACTAAATCTGATTTAGGCAATGTGATTGTCAATGGACCAGGCCAAAATGTATCCATTAATAATTGTGCCGTATTTGAAACCTCTGTTACTAAAGGTTTTATACTTTCACTATTAGGAACATGTAAAATAAGTGGATTATCGGATGGACGACCTTTAGCGGCGTAGATTTTATCCATTGCCTCCGGATCAAGCCCATTAGCGCCAAGTCCATATACAGTTTCTGTAGGAATAGACACTAATTCGCCATTACGCAAGGCGCGAGCAAGCATATCTAGTTCTTGATCTGATGGATTTGTAATAATTTGAGTATCCATATTATCCCTCATATACAGCTGTTACAACGCGGTCATTTCCGCCGAGGTCAGTAATACATCGAATATTAGAGTACTGCCCTGTTTCTTCTAATAAAGCCTTTACAGCCTCAGCTTGATCAAAACCTATTTCAAAGGCTATATGGCCTTGCGATTTTAAATATGTGCCACATGTTTTAGCCAAAATACGATAGAAATCAAGTCCATCTTCACCGCCAAACAAGGCAATATGGGGCTCATTTAATACGTCCTGAGACAATAATTTAGCATCCCCAGTACGGATATAGGGTGGATTTGATACGATGAGATCAAACTGTTCATTTTTACCATCTAAGGCAGAAAACATATCGGACTCTAACAATTGAACACGATCATTTAAGTTAAATC
>DXZL01000021.1 GCA_019419725.1 Veillonella sp.
CCTGCATTCCTCGTTATCGTTTTGATGCCGTTCACATACAGCATCGCTAATGGTATCTCTGCAGGTCTTATTGCATACCCTCTACTCAAAATTATTGCAGGTCGTGCAAAAGAGGTTAACTGGATTATGTACGTATTAGCGGTACTCGTTATCATCCGTTACGTATTCTTCTAATTAATAACTAAAAGAACCTATCTCTAAAGATATTAGTAAAATATCTAGGAGATAGGTTCTTTTTTTATTACTATTTAGTATTAACGAATCGTTTTTACACCAATTAAGTCTGTACGACTTGGATCGATATCTTTTAATGGCACTACATGATTTCTATAAAAGTCTGCTTCAGATGCTTTCACAGGCACTTGGAAGAACAAGAAATACGCCATATTATCCTTGTACCACGTAACACTGCGTACTAAGCCCTTATCTACATCCCCTGTATATTGAACCTCCCCTATTGGCGTAGAGTCGCTCCACTGTACGTCATGGTACTCCCATGGGATATATTCTTCAGGCCATACAGTATCCATAGAGTAGCTCATGCGGAAGACCATAGTATGATTTACCCAACGGCCACTGCGCTCTTGATACTCTTCACCTTGCTTCCAATATACAGTTTCTAATACATCATTGTCATAAAAATGTGTAGCATAGTATGTATAGCCAAACGGTAAATAACTTGGTACAGATACGTCATAGGACATCTTATGAGATGCATTAATTACACCGCTAGGTAAACCGATGGTTTTGCTCGTAAGTATAGGCCACACAGAATTCGTATGTGTACGCAATGGTAACCCAATCGTTTCATAAGGAGGCCAATCCGGGTCATCATTTTGTTTAACCTTTTTCGCATCGTTTTCTTCAACATTTTGCTTATCATTGCGGTCACCACGTAGTCGAGTATCATCAGCAGCTACGTTACTCACAGGACCTACAGAGTCTACAATTTTGCTTACAAAGCTTTGGTTTCTTGAAGAAGCAAAGTAGAGCATATACACTTTGTGATCTTTTTCCCAATAAGCGATTTGAATAGCGTCTTTACTATAACCTAACGTATGTACAGAAATCCCATTAGGGGTAGTAAAGCTGACTGCATCCTTAGCATTGTATTTTGTCTTTTCCAATATAGGATTTACTACTGTATCGATAGCCCAACCCATGCGATATACAATATCTGTATTAGAGAAGGTTAGCTTCGGACCAAATCCTCCATCACGGTCCGTTTCTGTATAAACGATTTCTAATACGTCATGGTCCTTGGCCTTTACATCACGTACTGCATAATCTTTAGGCATATAAGATGGAACTTGTATAGGATAGCCAAATTCCTGCGCGGTACTCTCAATATTAGTTTCAACTAAATCATAATCATCAACTTGATCATACCAACGATAACGATCAGAGAGTTTTTTATTATCATCGATGAGCTTTTTATTATCTATATCTACATCTCGTTCAACAGGAACCGTATTGCCATTTTTATCTATTAACGGGTATGTAGCACTAACTGGCTGCACCCCAAAGGTACTTACTGCCGTAGCCATCGCGGCACATAAAACAGCAGATGTTATTATTTTCTTCATATTCTCTCCTCTTCGAACGGTTACACACATTTCGCTTTATTCCAAATAAATTGCTACGTGAACTATCTATTTTTTACAGGCCCCACATGTTCCTTATAGAATTCCGCATCAACTGATTTCACAGGTTCTAAGAACAATAAGGAGTATGCCATACCGTCCTTTGTCCACGTAATGCTACGAATCAATTGTGCTGCTGGATCACCGGTATAAAAGACTTCACCGGATTCACCTGGTTCAGACCATTCAAAGTCCTTATACTCAGCAGGAACATACGGTACATCTTTTACATCGTTCACGGAATAGCCCATTCTATAAACAAAAATACTACCGAGATTTTTCTTACCATCTCTATATGTTTGAGCATTTTTTATAAAGTATACAACCTCTAATACATTATTTTTGTCTTGACGCACTGTATAGACCTCATAACCATAAGGGATATAGCTAGGTGCCTTAACCTCATATGGAAGCTTCTGTGCTGCCTCTCTTAAAAGTCCGTTAAAAGTATGCGCCTTTTGTGTATTCTCTATAGGCCAATCATGAAAGTGCCACTGTAAATGGTCAGTTCTAGGCTCTACATTTTTAAAATTATGTCCTAGCTTAAGTGTTTTAGTAGATACAGACTGATCTCTAGTATCAGGAGTATACACCGTTTCTGCTGTTGCCATTCCTACAGATAGTAGCCCAGTAACGATAACAGCTAAAACGGACTTGTACATTGTTTTTCTCATATTTTTTCCTCTTTATAAACGATTACGAATTTCACCAATCGATTAAGAGTTTTACCGACATTACACAATATATTATTCTAGATATAGTTTATATAACATCAGTGTATCTGCTAAGGAATCATTCGTTCTTTATCGTATTCATCTCTTGTTTTGTTTGAAAACTTCGTAACCGGATAGTTTCCTAACAATTCATAACGTGAGCTATCTATAGTTTTTACAGGCACCACATGTTCCTTATAGAATTCAGCATCAACTGCTTTCACAGGTTCTAAGAAGAATAAGGAGTACGCCATGCCGCCTTCCGTCCACGTAATGCTACGGATTAGTTGTACTCCTGGCTTACCTGTATAATACACCTTGCCAGATTCACCTTGTTCAGACCATTCATAGTCCTTGTACTCTGCAGGAATATACGCTGTATCTCTTACGGTATCCAAGGAATATCCCATTCGATAAGCCATAACATTAGTAATAAATTTATTCCCATCCTGGTAGATAGGCCCGCCTCTTTTGTAATATACAACCTCTAAGACATCATTTTGATCGTGACGCGCTGTATAAAGCTGATATCCAAAAGGTATATAACTAGGTACTTCAGCCTCATAAGGCAATTTCTGAATAGCCTCTGCTACCCCCTTAAAATTACGGGCACCGTCTTGAGTCATCATAGGCCATCCCACTAATTGCGTTCTTGGTATTTGTATAATTGCAGAAGCATTATTCATGTTTGGCGTAATATTTTTAGACTTAGATACGGCCTCAGAATTATTATTAGATACAGACTGATCAACAGTATCTGCAGATACATAGCTTGCAGATAGTAAAGCAACAGCTATAGCAGCTAAAAGCGTCTTACACATTATTTTTCTCATATTCTCTCCGCTTATAAAAAAATATAATATACTTCACACATATAATGATATATTTTCTTATTTATATCAGAATCCAGCTACCTTTTCTGTAGCTCTAGCTACTTCATAAAACTTTTATAAAACCTATCCTAAAAGTAAGTTCTCTTAATTAGAGAGCTATATTGTATTTATTTTGCATAAAAAAATCCTACTGAACACTATATCATAATAGAGTTCAATAGGATTTTGTATCATTATTTATTTAATGGAGGCATAATAGCATCTTGCTCAAGTTGTCTTCGTCTTTTTGCCGTATAATCTACCACTTTAATTTGAACTACGCCTACAGAGTTTACCATGGCTTCCGTAAAAGTAAACTCACGACTTGTCTGATGTTTCATCAATACTTGTAAACCATGAGCCTTTTCATCAATAGACTCTAAATAGGTAGCCTCTCCTCGACCCATCACACTAGAGTATACCGAGCTATATTTGCATGGTATATCTCCACCTGAAACGAGGGCTTCATCGCTACCATCAATTTCAATAAATACATGGGGATTCGCTTGAATCAAATCAAACTTCTTCCCTTCACAATGGCCATGAACATAGATATAAAGTATCTCATCTGTAAATTCGTATCCAAAATGTAAGGGCACCACGTAAGGGTAATCACCATCCATCATGCCTAGGTGAATGATTCGAGTACTATTTAAAATACCCTTAATTTCATCTATATCTGTAACCTTGCGGTCTTGTCGTCTCATAATAGCCTCCACGGTTTTACGTAAAAGATAATCTATGTATTATTATAGCAAATTTTTTAAACCTTTTAAGGCATAGTATCCTTCTAAAAATTATGAATAATTTCTCTTTTATTCGTATATTGATAATACTTTTCTTTCTATATGTCTACTGTAAAAATACATTTGACTTTTTGCAATAGATACTGTATTATAAGAAAATAGTTTTATAGATTCTATAGATTATAAAAGCTATGGTCATCCATGGCTTTTTATATTTGTAGATAGTTTGTAGAAAAGAGGTCTTTACTATGTCTGATACGCATCAGTTAAAACGGGGCCTTAAGAACCGGCACGTACAGTTGCTCGCCATTGGCGGTGCCATCGGTACAGGCTTGTTCTTAGGCTCCGGTCGTGCCATTCACTTGGCCGGTCCATCCATTATTTTCGCCTACCTTATTACAGGTATTATCTGCTTCTTTATCATGAGAGCATTAGGCGAATTATTATTATCCAACTTGAATCACCACTCTTTTATCGATTTCGTAGAAGATTATTTAGGTGATCGAGCAGCATTTATCACAGGATGGACATACTGGTTCTGTTGGCTTTCACTAGCCATGGCCGATTTAACAGCCGTAGGCCTCTATATGCAGTTCTGGATACCGTGGCTGCCTCAATGGATACCCGCCCTTGTCGTCTTAGTGGCATTGCTATTAATGAACTTAACAGCCGTAAAGTACTTCGGTGAAATGGAATTCTGGTTTGCCTTGATTAAGGTAATCGCCATCATCTCCCTCATTATCATCGGTATCATCATGATTGTCACAGGTTTTACTACAGATGCAGGCGTTGCCGCCTTTAGTAATATGTGGAATTATGGGGGCTGGTTCCCGAACGGAACAATGGGCTTTATCTTATCATTCCAAATGGTTGTATTTGCTTTCACAGGTATCGAGCTCGTAGGTTTGACAGCTGGTGAGACGGAAGATCCTGAAAAGGTTATTCCTATGGCGATTAACAACATCCCTTTACGCATTATTTTGTTCTATGTGGGCTCTTTGGCCATCATTATGAGCATTTATCCTTGGACAGCCGTCAACCCATCTGCTAGCCCATTTGTGGCCGTATTTACAGCAGTTGGTATTGCAGCTGCTGCAGGCATCGTAAACTTTGTAGTTCTTACATCTGCTGCATCTGCAACAAACTCTGGTATCTTTAGTACAGGCCGTATGATTTACGCCCTTGCTAAACGCGGTCATGCGCCAAGCTCTATGCGCCGCTTAACCCACAGCAGTGTACCATACCAAGCAACCATTTTCTCCGCTGCAGTACTATTGATTACAGTTGTACTCAACTATGTAATGCCAGAAGCAGTATTCGTTATGATTACATCTATCTCTACATTCTGCTTCATCTTTATTTGGGCAATGATGGTTATTTGTCACCTTAAATATCGCAAGAAAAACCCTGAATTAGCGGCACAATCTAAATTCAAGATGCCTCTATTCCCAGTGATGAATTACATCATCCTTGCGTTCTTTGTTTTCATTCTAGGCATTCTCGCCCTAAACGAAGACACTCGAATTGCCCTCTTGTTTACACCAATTTGGTTCGTTATTCTCTGGGCCTTCTACTCCATGCTTAATACAGATGATGAAGATGCACTCAGTGAGGAACTTATTGAGATGGCTGGTGTAAAAGAAATTTACAAAAAACCTAAAAAAGAAGATTCTGACGATTACGTAATCTAATAAAAGGCGATTACATAAGCTAATAAAATTTGTCTATGTAACATAACAGAAAGCCCGTGCATATCATAGCACGGGCTTTTCTGTTACCTCATAGTAGGGAAGTTTTGTTGTTCATATTGTTGTTGATACGCTGTGAGATTGCTTGTATCTTCATCGTAGTTAAAGATTGTTTTACTGCGATATCCACCTTGCGTAATGATGATATCGATAGAGGACGGCACCTCTTGACCAGTACGTTGCAAATGGTTAACTAGCTCTTGTAAAGCTTCATTTTGGCGCATGGAACCAGCCATGTATTTACCTTTAGATAAACCAGTATTTCTAATGACTTGACCATTATATACTTGACCATTTTTATCTGTGTAATAGAATCGTACAGCTGATTTATCTCCTGTAGGTACAGCTTTAATATAGATGGTTTTCCAATTTTTCTTAACCATCACTCTTGTAGCATCTGCTAACTTATTAGATAAACGTTGTGTTTCTTTATTTGCAGATTTAGATACACCATTGACTTGCTGAATTTCATCATTCATAGGCATATCAATAAGTGCCATACTAGGATCTTGTTGTACCTTCTTCGCATCTGCAGGCTGAACCGCCAACACACCAACGGCTGCCATTACAGCTAACGTTGTAAGAGCAAATTTCTTCATTATATCTCTCCTCAGATAGGATTCCCTAAACAAATTATATTTTACACAATACATTATATTCACTTAGGGCATAAATTTCAAGTCAGTCTATTTTCTAAACTTCTATCCTTTATTACCTAGTTTCATAGTAGCATAGAACCCCCTCTCTCTTAGCTATAGTATAGCGAAATCTCTAAACTAATAAAAGAAAAGGCTTTAACCATTTCTTGGCGAAATTTATTTCGTCGATTATCGGTTAAAGCCTTTTTATTCTATTAGTTACTGAAGTCAGTGTCTACGATAGCAAATTGTGTATATTCAGGGCAGCGTTTTTGCATTTCTGCTTTAATTTTTTCTAATGTACCATGCGGATCTTCTTCGTCAAAGTCAAAGATAATATCGTAGTAGATAACTTTCTTTTCTTCTTGTACGTAGAACGCATGTACTTGTACTACATGGGTATATAGACTCACAACTTGGTCGAGAGCTTGTCTTATTTCAAGCACTTCTACACTAGGTTGGTTTTCAGCATATACGCCAACGGTCATAGCAATACCAAATTTTTTATAGAGATGAACGGCGATACCTTTTGTTAGGGGATGAATATCTGCCATGGTCATCGTATCTGGCACTGTAATATGAACGGAGCCAATTGTTTCACCAGGACCGTAGCTATTTAATACTAAATCATATACACCGCCCACATTTGGATGTTGAGCGATAGTTTCTTTAATTTCACGAACTAAGTTATCATCTGCACGAATGCCAAGCAAGTGATTATACATTTCTTTTAAAATGTCATAAGCTGCTTTCAAAATCAATACGGAGATAGCGGCCCCTACATAACCTTGAATATCAAAGTTAAAGAAGAATACTAAAGCTGCAGATACCAAGGTAGCAAAGGTAATTACCGCATCAAAAAGGGCATCTATACCAGACGCTACAAGAGCATCGGATTTATATTTTTCACCTTGCGCCTTAATATAACGGCCCATTACAACTTTTACAACGATAGCAACGGCGATAATGGCCAAGCTCGGAACATCAAAGGTAGATACCTCAGGATGAATTATTTTTTCTATGGATTCCTTAAGAGATCCAAGGCCGGCACCAAGGATGATGAAAGCAATCGCCATCGTAGTCATATATTCGATACGACCGTGACCAAATGGATGCTCCTTATCGGCACTTTTAGCTGCTAATTTTGTACCAACAATGGTCAATACAGAGGACAAAACGTCTGTTAAGTTATTTACCGCATCAAGGATGATGGCGATAGAGTTAGACGCAAGGCCTACAATCATTTTAAAAATAACGAGAACGACGTTACCTATAATACCTTTTATACTAGCAAGCGTAATCCCCCGATTACGTGCTGCACTATTTTCTTGCAAAATCATATTAAACTACACCTCTTACATTCAATTCACTAAGCTGTAAATCGAAGCCTATCGATTTATTTACATTTCTATTATATCTTATCGATTATCATTTGTCATTATTTTTTTCGAAAAATTTTTATAAAATCATTGATTTTACTGAGTTATCAATAATTCTCATTTCTCAATTAGAATGTTTGATGTATTGTGACTTCACAATCTTATGCAGTAACCGTAATACGCTCGCCTGTGCGCATGTGTGTAAATACAACCTTTTGGGCACGTAATTGGAAGGGCTGCCCTGTTGGTTGTGCGCCATATAATGTATCCCCTACGAGAGGGTGACCTATATGGCTGAAAGCCACACGAATTTGATGTGTTTTTCCTGTGTACAAACGGACTAAAACCTCTGTATATCCACATTCTTGGGAGTTATGCACAGATTTGTCCACATTTCGACCACTTTTATCCACATTTGGTAATTCTATATCCACATTTTTTGATGCTCTATCCACAGAATTCGGGGACTTATTCACAGAGTTATCCACAGGCTGTGATTGATGTCTACATAGGACGGAATAATCTGTACGAGTCTCTTTTCCCTTAGGATTTACTTCGTAATGAATCCCATCGGTACTGCGTTCCATAGGTAATACCAAGGAATCTTCGTCAGCTTCTACGATGCCTTCCACAGTAGCCATATACCACTTTTCAAAAGCATTATCATCCATTTGCTGTTGATAAAGACTTTGGGCTAACCCGCTTTTAGCAATCACAATACAGCCTGTCGTATCTCTATCTAATCGATTCAAGAAGCGTACCTTCCGCTTAATGCCATGTTCTTTAAAGTAATAGGCCACACCATTGGCAAGGGATATTTGGTCTTTAGAGTTTACCGTCACACCTGCTGGCTTATCCACAATGAGGAGATCATCATCTTCATATAAGATATGTAGATCCATTTCTATAGGTTCGTAATCTATTTTTTCCTTCGACATGGCAATCCAAATCTCGTCACCTTCGGAGATAATATCCTTTGGTGTCGCCTTATGTCCGTTGATGTGGATTAATTTTTCCTCAAATAACTTAACTAAGGATTTACGAGGATATCTCGTATCAAGGACTTCGCCTAGCGAGATAAGCATACTATCACTCGTTTTGACCGCTTCTTGTTTCTTAGACGGCTGTACTAGAGCAAGTTTATTAGTATGTACAGCCTCTAAATCCGCAGCAGTTACGGTCCACAAAATATCGTCAGGGCGATGTGTTTTTCTCGCCATTAGTATCTCCTTTCTACGAGCTCAGGGTCTCGTGGCATATAGTTCAGTAGCGAGCTTGGTTGAACCGCTCGGCCACGTATATTGGTTTGTTCAAAGGTAATGGTCAGCTCTTGCTTAGGACGCGTAATAGCCACATAGAACAAGCGCTTTTCTTCGTCTTCACGGCCTTCTGCAATGGCAAATGGGCTTGGGAATGTACCTTCGTTGAGACCTGCTAGGAATACATGGTCAAACTCGCTCCCCTTTGCTTGGTGGATAGTAATGATAGGAATGCGATCTTCATTTCGCACCTGTTGAGCTGGCTCACCTGCGGTAAGGGCCGCCATCTGCAAGATTTGATTTAATCTCGCTAAACCAGGTGGTCCTTCATAGGCAGCATCTAGTTTTTCCATAATGCGATACAAATCGCGTATATGCTCTACCTTTGCCGCTTCTCCATGAGATTTATAGTATTCTAGAACCCCCATTTGGTTCATAATGTACGCCAATAACTTCGTTGGCAATTCCGTATAGGCCTTTCTACGTAATGTCGCCATTTGGGACGCAATATTGGTGAAAGCCGCTTTATACTTATTGATTGCCACCATACGACCAGTCGTTGTAGGCACGATATTTTCTTTTACTGCATAGATTAAAAGCTGTGCTGTAGCCAAGATATCGTCCATTGCATTGTGCGTAGGCTCATGATTGATAGGAAACTCTGATGCTAAGAAGCCCAATTTATGGTTTGGCAAATTAGGGTAAAAGCGACGATAGATGTCGAGTGTATCATAAATAGCCTTGAATTCTGGATTACCTAAATTATGGCGTGCCAATTCATTAGTAAAGATGGTTACGTCATAATTTACATTGTGGCCTACAATAATAGCATTCTTGGAAAATTCTTTAAAGGCTTGTAGCACTACAGCTGGCTCTTCACCGTGTTCTTGTAAATACGCATCGGAGAATCCGTGTACCTCTTCGGATTGTCCTACAGGTACGCCGGGGTTGATAAAGCGTTCAAAAGTCTCTAGAACCTGCCCATTTTCATCGATACGAATGGCTGCAATTTGAATGATACGATCCTGGGACGTATCGGTGCCCGTACTTTCTACGTCGTACACCACGACCTCATGATTTTCTAAACCACTGACGAGCTTAGCATAAGGCTCGGCTTCAAAGATAGGCATATCCATAAAGTCCGTCAATTTTAAGCCTACTTGCCGCGTCTCAGGGCTTTCAATAGCGGCAATACGCGCGTCACCGATGCCGGCAACATAGCGTTTTATAATGCGCTTAGCGCTGACGGAGTCATTCGGGTTCATGAGCAGTTTAAAGTAAGCCATAACGTCTTTGATTTCTTGACGTCTAAAGAATTTAAACTCGTCAATGATCATAAAGTGACGACGTTCGTCTTCAGGCTTTTCATTGTTGAGGCGTTCAAAGGAGTCGCTCAGCCGTTGTGCCTTTTTATTATCCCGCACTAAAACGCCAATATTAGCATCCTTTGGCAAGGCGCAGATAGCTTCATAGATATATCTGCCCTCAAGATAGCTATTTTTACAGCCTTTTATGAGAACAGGTTTGCCCTTTCTTTCACTATTGGCGCGAGGCAATTCAGTGTAGATAGAACCTACCAGATCAGGGAACATATTCTGCAATGTTTTGAAAGCCATCGTAAAGAGAGTCCAATTAGAGCGGTAGTTTTCGTAGAAAATAATTTTTAAAGGCTTAAAATCCGCATCAAACTGCTTGAGCAAACGGAATGGATCAGACCCACGCCATTCGTATATAGTTTGGAAATAATCCCCACATAATAGGACGTGATTACCTTCCCACAGCATTTCTAGAACCTTATACTCTAGTACGCCTGTGTCTTGCATTTCATCTACAGAGATATAACTATAACGGCTACGCCAACGCTCCCGAACTACAGGGTCTTGAAATAGGCGATGAACACCGCAAATGAGATCTGTGAAATCTAGACTATGTACAGAGGCTAAGCTTTCATCATAGGCGGCAATCCATTCGTGACCATGGTTCAAGAAATCGTGCAGCTCACTGTAGAGCACATTGCCAAAGCTAGAAAACTGCTGCTCAATTGCGGCACGTTGTTCCTTCTGCAAACGCTCAATAGTTCGTTTATAATCGCCTACGAGATCATCAGAATAAAAGCCATATAAGGAGCGATGTTCTTTCACCATGCCGATGATGTTGGCAAAGGACATTTCTCGCAATTTACCTGGACGATACGGTTCAGACAATTCCTTGCAATCCTCTTCATCAAAGATGGTTACATCCGTATACAAGGTTTCATTGCGCTTTCCCTCTTGTTGGAGTACGAAAAAGCAAAAGCTGTGGAATGTACTAACCTCCACAGCCTTTGCAGGACTGCCTACGAGCGATTGAATGCGGTCTTTCATCTCATTTGCCGCCTTATTCGTAAAGGTCATGCACAAGATATTCTCCGCCTTCGCATAGCCGCCCTCGATGAGGTGAGCCACTCGATAAGCAAGTGTATTCGTTTTTCCCGTCCCAGCGGACGCTAACAAGAGGATATTCTGTTCAACTTCATCAATAACGCGTTGTTGTTCACGATTGATAAGCATGAGGTCCTCCTATTTTAAAAAGCCGTACCATCCGGCTGCAATGAGCATTGGAATAGGGCCTAGAATTGCTGTTAAAGCCCATACGCCCAAACCAATATCCATAGGAATATTGAGGATATGAACGCATACTAAATACGTCAAAATACCAGTTACTGCATTCATAGCCACTCGTTTAATGGTGAAAAATGCTACTTTGAAAGCAATGTAGGCTACAGCAACGGATACAACCGCCGATATAATCGGTGATGCTAATAAAGCTCCCATATTATCCTTTCATTTCTTGGCGGTTCACTACAGCACCGCCTAATGTTAATTCATCGGCATATTCGATATCGCCACCTACAGGAACACCGCGGGCAATGCGCGTTACCTTAATGCCACTTGGACTTAATAAACGCGCCAAATAGAGAGCTGTCGCCTCCCCTTCTACATCTGGGTCAGTAGCGAGAATAACCTCTTGTACGACACCATCACGAAGGCGGGCAATCAATTCTTTTACGCGAATATCGTCAGCACCGATGCCCTCCATAGGGGACAAAGCACCTTCTAATACGTGATATAAGCCCTTATAGTCACCACTACGCTCGATAGCAATAACATCGCGAGATGTTTCAACGACCATAATCGTCGTTTGATCCCGGTTTGGATTGCTACAGAATTCACAAGGGTCTTGAGCTGATAAGTTAAAGCAAATAGAACAGTGACGCGTAGCCCCCTTCGCTTCTACGATGGTTTCCACGAGACGGTCTACCTCTTCCTTCGGCATTTCTACCAAATGATAGGCCAAGCGTCTAGCCGACTTGGAGCCTATACCCGGCAAGCGGCGCAACTGCTCTACGAGCCGTTCTAAAGCGTTTGTCATTTAGAATAAACCTGTTGGCAAGTTAAGACCACCAGTGACTTTGCCCATTTCTTGAGCCAAGAGGTCGTCTACCTTTTTGCTAGCTTCGTTTACAGCAGCCATTACTAAATCTTCTAACATTTCTACGTCTTCAGGATCAACTGCAGATGGGTTCAATTTCAAAGACTCGATGATTTTTTCACCGTTCATTACAACTGTTACAGCACCGCCACCAACGGAAGCCTCTACTGTACGAGTTTTTAATTCTTCTTGCATTTTCTTCATATCTGCTTGCATTTTTTGAACTTTTTTCATCATGCCAGCCATATTGCCCATACCTTTACCAAACATTGTAATTCCTCCTTTTAGGACCTGCGTCCTATACTCATATGTTAATTAATTTATTCTTCGATGACCTCGACGATGATATCGTGGTCTTCAGATAATTTCTCTAATGTTTCTGCCAAGAGAGGATTGTTTCGCTCCTCTTCTGTCATATGCTCTGGATCCCATGCGTATTCACGAGCTACCGTCACGCTATCGATAGGTGCGACCTCAATAGGTGCTTGTGAAAGCATAGCATGATCATCACTTTGATAAGGGGTTCCCTGTTGTTCGCCCCCATTAGACTTTGGGACAGCTTCTACCTCAATATGCGCACCGCTATCCATAGGGCGTTCTAAGACCTCCCCATCATCGCTAATAACAGTAACACTATCTAACGGATGTGGTGGCATATCATCTAAGGATGATACATAGGATTCCTCCATATCATCTACAGGCACATCATCAAAGGAATGAACAGGAATATCATCACCTTCAATAGAACCTGCTAGCGACTCGATAGGGATCTCTCCATCTGGAACCTGAGTAGACGGACTACCATCAAAGGATGTAATCGGCACATCTCCGCCAGATGTTTGACCTTCTGCTGAAGCAACTGTTGTACCTGTATTCACACTACTGCTAGCAGCATTGGCACCGCCCGTCTTCTTCGCTAAGAAGGCCAAAGCTGCCGCCTTTGCCGCATCTACCGCTGCAGAATCAGGCTTACTTGGTTGCTCATCAGTTGTAGGTCCACCATTAGGCGCCGTACCTGTAACAGTCTGCGGACTAGCACCGTGAGATGCTTGACCACCTTGAGCACTCTTTTCATTCGCCCCTTGTGCATAGCTAGCGACTTGCGGAGAGGACGAATTTGTTAAGTCCATTTGTGTCGGCTGTGCTCCAGATGTTGTATGTACATCCACCATTGGCTCTTGTGGTCGTTGCGGCGCTTTTACTTGGTGTTGCGTCGTACTGCCAGAAGCCTTTTTATAGTCTTTGTAAACTTGTGTGAGGGCATCAACGATTTCTACATGTACCGGATAGCCCAGTGTATAGGTGAAAGCATCTGCTGCTTCTGCTAAGTTTACTTCGTTGGTCATTACATTGAGGTGCAATGTATTTTTGAAGGCCATAACAGCCTTGCTTTGATCTACGTATACAAGTTGACCTTGACCGATGACGGTAGAGGTCATATTGCGATTGCTATCCTTCAAGTATTTAATGACATTGGACTGTACATTGCGATACTCTTGAGCCGACAAGATTTGATCACTAATAATAGCCTGCGTACTAATACCTTTTTTACCACGACCTTTGGCTTGATTTCTAGCAGGTCGTTCTGGTGCACTGCTTGTACTTGGTGGCGCCATACCAACACCGCCCATTGGAGGCGGAGCCATACCTACTCCATTCATAGGAGGCGGTGTACTACCTGGTGCACCCATAGGTGGAGGTGTCATGCCTACACTCGCAGGCGGTGGTGTCATCCCCACTCCACTTGGAGGCGGCACAGTACCAACAGTACTATTTTGAGTACTACTCATGGAAGCATTCTGTACAGCAGCAGTATCTACAGAAACAAAACTATTGGCATAACCACTTGATGGTCCAAAGGAATTAGCACCATAAGCAGGTGTAGTTGCGACAGCTGGGCCGCGTTGTTCTAATTGAGCCATGCGGTTCAATAAATCGTTGCGTTCAGATCGTTCTGAAGACTCTAATGCATACACACGGTCTTCTAAGCTTTCATCAACAGAGCCTAATTTAGCACAAAGCACCAAAAGGCCCATTTCGATAATAGTTCGTGGATTATCCACTTGTTTTGCATCATTCATGATGGATTGCGCACTGCGCACATACTGGTTAAGCTCATTAAAATCGATGCTTTCAGCTTGAGCTAAAAACTCATCCTTAAAGGCATCGTATACCTTGAGCTCATCCGCATCAGCTGCGACCTTACCAACTAGTAAGGCCCGCACGTGCTGAATGAGGGCTTCCATAATCTGTGTCGCATCACGACCTTCTGCTAAGGCATCGTGGATATAGGTCAACAATTTAGGACCATCCCCGTTGCGCAACGCATCTAGGAAGTGAATAATCCATTCTTTGCTAACAAGACCGATCAATTCTTCTACTACTTGCGGCGTAATAGTACCTGTTGCCATACCGGCACATTGGTCTAAGATACTCAACGCATCGCGCAAACCGCCGTCTGCATGGACGGCGATGAGCTGTGCTGCTGCAGGATCTAAGCCAAAGCCTTCCTTTTCCGCTACATAGGATAAACGCTGTGCGATATCATCAGACGTAATGCGTCTGAAGGTATAGCGCTGACAACGAGACACGATAGTAACAGGCAATTTTTCAATTTCTGTGGTAGCAAAGATAAACATAACGTGAGCCGGTGGCTCTTCAATAGTTTTTAAAAGTGCATTCCACGCTTCGGTCGTAAGCATGTGGGCTTCGTCGATGATGAACACCTTTTTACGGCCTTCAACCGGCATGAATTTGACGCTTTCACGAAGGGCACGCACCTCATCGATACCACGATTGGATGCAGCGTCGATTTCAAGAACGTCCATGGACTGGCCACTCAAAATCGATTTACAAGCACTACACTCGTTACAAGGATGATCCGTTGGCCCATGTTCACAGTTAATAGCGCGTGCGAAAATCTTGGCCATACTCGTCTTACCAGTCCCTCGCGGACCAGCAAACAAATACGCATGAGCTACCTTATCCTCGCGGATAGCGCGCATCAACGTATCAGACACCTGATGCTGACCAACCACATCGGTAAACGTCTGCGGACGGTACTTACGATATGACGCAATATATGCCATTGGAACACCCCCTTTTTCCGAAAATTACAATACTTTATTATACCATATTCACGGAAATCTTACTCATTTTATAGAGTTCTATCATTAATTTATACAACTCATTTCCCTCTATCAATGAGGCATAAAAAAAGCGGCCCCATAGGCCGCCTTGCAATATTCGATCACGACAGCCCCCGGGTTCCCCGTGGCACATGAAGGTTACCGCTTAGTGCTGCTACCTCTCAGTCCTGACACGATTCACAGGCCCCCATTGCACAGGCCCGAGAACTGCCATGATCCAATATTGCAATACAAATATTATACATGAAAATACCTCCATAGTCAAAGCTATAGAGGCATTTCATATGTCTTATCTAAAGGATATTCAGTTAGATTAGAAATTATTTTGCATATTTTTCTTTAAATGCAGCTAATTGAGCTTCTTCCAAGGATAAGCCTTGTTCTTTATAGCGTTCAATAGCAGCGTGCATTTCTTCATATGCTACAGGTACAACTTTTGTAAATCTGTTTACAAAGTTATTCCAGTTTTCAAGGATGTGACGGCCTTTAGTGGAATTAGTGTGTAAAACGTGTTGTTCTACCAATTCTTTAATGCGTTTAAGGTCATCATTATTAGCAGGACGTAATTCTACGAGGCCTGTGTTTACATAGCGTTCATCGCAATCGAGGATGTACGCATAGCCACCGGACATACCTGCTGCGAAGTTACGGCCGATTTTGCCAAGTACAAGCACTTCGCCACCAGTCATGTATTCACAACCATGGTCGCCTACACCTTCTACAACAGCTGTGATACCACTATTACGAACAGCGAAACGTTCACCAGCTACACCATTGATGTAGGATGTACCAGATGTAGCACCATAGAAGGCAACATTACCGATAAGGATGTTTTCGTCAGCTTCAAAGATGGATTTCTTAGGTGGATATACAGTGATAGTACCACCGGATAAGCCTTTACCGAGGTAATCGTTTGCATCCCCTTCAAGTTCTAATGTCATACCTTTAGGAATGAAAGCACCGAAGGATTGACCAGCAGAACCTTCAAAGTTTAACTTGATTGTGTTATCTGGCAAACCGCTTTCACCATAACGACGTGTTACCTCAGAACCAACCAAAGTACCTACTACACGGTTAATATTGTTGATAGCCAATTTAGCGCGAATAGGTTTTTGATCTTCAATAGCAGGACGACACATACGCAAGAGTTTGGACATATCCAATGTGCGTTCCAATTCGTGATCTTGGTCAATCATATGCATATGACCTACAGATGCATCGATGTATGGGTGGAACAATACGCGTTTAAGGTCAACGCGAGACAATTTGAAGTTATCGTCTTGAGATTTTTGACGAACGAGATCGATACGACCTACGAGTTCAGCTACGGAGCGAATACCTAAGCGAGCCATGATTTCACGCAATTCACGAGCGATGAAGATCATCAAGTTTTCTACATACTCAGGTTTACCTGTGAAACGAGCGCGCAATTTTTCATCTTGTGTAGCAACGCCGTAAGGGCATGTGTTGAGGTTACATACACGAGCCATTTTACAGCCTACAGCAACGAGTGGCAATGTACCGAAACCGAATAACTCAGCACCAAGCATAGCAGCAACAGCTACGTCGAAGCCAGTCATCAACTTGGAGTCTACTTCCAATTTAACGCGGTCACGCAATCTGTTGAGCATCAATGTTTGATGAGTTTCGGACAAACCTAATTCCCAAGGCACACCAGCATGTTTTACAGATGTACGACCTGCCGCACCTGTACCACCATCGTAACCAGAGATCAAGATATTATCTGCTTTTGCTTTCGCCACACCAGCAGCAATAGTACCAACGCCTGCTTCAGATGTTAATTTAACGGAAATACGAGCATCTTTATTAACGCATTTCAAATCGTAAATCAACTCTGCCAAATCTTCGATGGAGTAAATATCGTGATGTGGTGGTGGAGATACGAGCTCTACGCCTGGAGTGGAGTGACGAGCTTTACCGATTTCAGGATATACTTTTTTACCTGGTAATTGACCACCTTCACCTGGTTTAGCAC
>DXZL01000210.1 GCA_019419725.1 Veillonella sp.
GACGTTTGAGTCGACGCACATTTATGAAATCCTGTGTAGCACTCACCGCTATTCTCGGTTTGCCACCAACGATGTTAGATACCGTTGTTAAGGCAGCTGAAACAACTGAATTGCCTACAGTAATTTGGTTACATGGTCATGAATGTACTGGTTGTAGTGAATCATTCATTCGTTCATCTTCTCCATTTACATCCGATGTAATTTTGAACATGATTTCCCTTGAATATGATGATACTTTGTCGGCTGCATCTGGTGCACCATTAGAAGAACATTTAGAGAAAATCATTAAAGAAAAAGCAGGCAAATATATTTTGGCTGTTGAAGGTGGCGTACCACTTGATGAAGATGGTGTTTACTGTACAGTAGGTGGACGTACATTTAAAGAGTCCTTAATAGAAGCCGCTAAAGGAGCAGCAGCGATCATTGAATATGGTTCTTGCGCATCTTGGGGTGGTATTCAAGCGGCTAAACCAAATCCAACAAATACAGTATCTGTATCTTCTGTTGTATCTGGTAAGCCTATTATCAAAGTTCCGGGGTGTCCTCCAATTCCAGAGGTTATGACTGGTGTAATCATGCACTATGCATTATTTGGTCAAATCCCACCTCTTGATTCTCAAGGTCGTCCTAAACAATTTTATGGCAATCGTATTCACGATACATGCTATCGTCGTGCCTTCTTTGACTCTGGTCTATTCGTTGAAAAATTTGACGATGATGCATCCAAATCTGGTTGGTGCTTATACAAGGTAGGTTGTCGTGGACCTCAAACATATAATTCTTGTGGTAACTTGCGTTGGTGGAATGGTTTATCCTATCCAATTCAATCCGGTCACGGCTGTATTGGTTGCTCTGAAAAGGGCTTCTGGGATAATGACGTATTCTACAAACGTTTACCAGATATTCCATTAGCTAATACCATCACAACTGCTGATACAATCGGTACAGTGGCTGCTGTTGGTGCTACTGCAGCAGTTATCGTTCATGGTGCTGCAACTCTTACGCGTAATAAAATTCTTGATATGAAAGAAGAAAAACGCTTAAAAGAACAAGGCTTATGGGATGAAAAGAAACATAATAATGGAGGAGGTCACTAATGAAACGCGTAGTAGTAGATCCGATTTCCCGTATTGAAGGTCATTTACGGGTAGAAATAAAAGTTGATGAAGCCAGTGGTAAGGTTGAGGACGCATTGTCTTCTGGTACTGCTTGGCGGGGTATCGAACTTGTTGCTAAAGATCGCGATCCTCGTGACCTTTGGGCATTTGTACAACGTATTTGTGGCGTATGTACTACAACACATGCGTTGGCAGCATTACGTGCTGTGGAGGATGCACTTGGTATTACTATTCCTAAAAATGCAAACTATATTCGTAATATCATGCATAGCTCTTTAGATGTACATGACCATATTGTGCATTTCTATCACTTACATGCTCTTGATTGGGTTAGTCCTATAGCAGCGTTGAGCGCAGATCCTGCGAAGACAGCTCAATTACAAAATGAAATTTTAACAACATATAATGTAGGTGGCTTGGCACCAGCTGAAACGGCATCTAAAGACTCTGCATACCCTAAAGAGTTCCCTAAAGCGACTACTGCATATTTTGCAGCGATACAACAAAAGGTTAAGAAGATTGTTGAATCTGGTCAGCTGGGCATTTTCGCTGCTCAATGGTGGGATCATCCTGATTATAATTTGTTGCCACCAGAGGTTCATTTAATGGCCGTATCCCATTACTTGAATATTCTTGATCGTCAACGTGATATCGTAATTCCTCACGTTGTATTTGGTGGTAAAAACCCTCA
>DXZL01000211.1 GCA_019419725.1 Veillonella sp.
GGTTTAATTATTACACGCCCTATAGTACAATAATATAAACTATGTAAGTAAGGAGTAATTATGATTAACAATCACATGCTGCGCATAGGTGCGCTATTTTTATTAACCGTACTAAGTTACGGTTTCTATAATGCCTATCTACCCATAACCGATCCAGTTGAATCCAACTATGTATTATCTGCTATTACAATGCTAAAACATAACTCATGGATATCACCCATGATATATGACCAAGTATGGTATGATAAACCGCCCCTCACCTATTGGGCACTCATGATAAGCTATAAACTATTTGGCATATCTGACTTTACATCGCGTATACCGAATACACTCGTTGCCGGTGGCAGTGTAGCGCTTATGTACCATCTTGTGTATCGCATTAAAGAGTCCACACATATAGCGGTAACAAGTGCCATACTTTTATTTAGTGCCTTACAGTTCTGGTACATTTCTCACGCAGTCATAACAGACGGCTTCCTCTTCTTCTTTTCACTAGCCATCTTCGGCTATTCTTATCTAGCTTTCACCAAGAACGATAAACATTCCATGGTGAAAGCCTATGGGGCAGCAGCCTTAGCGGTCGTAACTAAGGGCCCAGTTGGTATTGTTCTGCCTGGATTAATACTATTACTATTCATTGCTGCACGATGGTTCACCCAAAAAGATAAGGATGATTACTCACTCGCTAAGGATATTACATTACTATTTAATCCTTTGGGAATTCTCTTATTTATAGCTCTTGCCAGTCCATGGTACATCGCTATGTACTCGATTCACGGCCAAGAATTCATATCTGGTTTCCTAGGGCTTCACAACATGGAGCGAGCACTTGTATCTGAGCACCCAAAATTCAATGTTTGGTATTATTACCTAATCATTGTCCCTCTTGCTCTTTTACCATGGACACCAGCCGTTATTTACCGACTCAAAAACATTACGTGGAAAAATAATTTTTATCTTCTCGGCGCTATCTGGTTTGTAGTAATTGTATTATTCTATTCACTAGTGGCCACAAAGTATATAACCTATACGTTACCAGCAATAATCCCATGTCTTATCTGGGGCGCTGAAGCTATCACAACTAGCTGCCATAACAAGAGTACTAGTTTTAAATATATTGTAACGATTCCATTAGGCATATATACAATCTTATTCCTAGTAGCCAGCATCGCAACACCAGAATTAAATCCTATACCATTAATTAGTGCATTCGTATTACTAGTACTATTTGCACTAGTAGTTAAACGGTATAGAAATCGCAACGTACCATTATCTATCTATTTAGCCACACCTTTAACTATTTTATATACGGCAATCACAATAACTGTAACACCTATTTTATCTGATCAATCGGGGCTTCAATTCAAGCCATATATTGAGTCAAGTGCTCAACACACATATATATATGGTACCTACTATACATCGATTGTATATTATACAAAAGATACCCCAACTCAAGTATTTGTACATACTACAGATAATCCTCTATGGACAGCAGGCAAAACATTGATGCCCACAATAACAGTAGATGAGTTTGATACAAGGGTATCTAATGAAAAAGGTGCTACCATCATTGTACCAAATAAATATAGTAAAGAATTTGCTAATTCACCAACCAATAACATAGCAACAGAAGTTGGAAAAACTAAATCGGCTAGCATTTATAAAATTCAATAATCGTAGGAAAATCAGCTAATTGCTATTAATGGATAACTTCAAATGTTAATTCTATAACAAAAAAGGCGTACCCGAGGGTACGCCTTTTATTATGGCTAGAATTATTTCAATTCTACAGTTGCGCCAGCTTC
>DXZL01000212.1 GCA_019419725.1 Veillonella sp.
GGCGTAAGCCTTCTAATGTAAGCATAGGCTCTACATGGTCAATGCAGTCTGTAGCGCTGCTGATAAGCTGTGCTAAACCGCCTGTAGCCACAACGGTTACTTGTCCGCCCATTTCAGCTTTCATACGAGATACTAGACCTTCTACTTGGCCTACGTAACCATAAAACATACCAGATTGCATAGAAGATACGGTGTTGCGACAAATCACTTGACCAGGATCTCTCACATCGATACGTGGCAATTTAGCAGCCCGTTGGAATAAAGCCTCCGCAGAAATTGTAACGCCTGGAGTAATTACACCGCCCATATAATCGCCATTACCTTGAACTGCACAATAGGTTGTAGCCGTACCAAAGTCGATAATGATTAAATCACCTTTATATTGTTCATGTGCAGCCACAGCATTTACGATACGGTCAGCCCCTACTTCACGAGGATTATCATACTTAATAGCGATACCAGTCTTAGTACCAGGTCCAACAATGAGAGGATTTACATTAAAATAACGTAAACATACGCGTTCTAATGTAGGCATCAACGGTGGCACAACTGAAGAAATGATAATATCTTTAATATCTTTCACATCAACCTTGCGATCGTGGAAGAATAAATTCATCATCAACATGCCATATTCATCTGTGGTCCGAACGCGATCCGTGGAAATACGCCAGTGACCTACAAGATCTGTCTTGTCGTATACACCGAGAACAATATTGGTGTTCCCCACATCAATTACTAATAACATGAATGCCTCCTATTTGCGCGGACGAATTGACACGTCCCCTGCCACAATACGTTTAACTGTCCCATCAGGGATTCTTACTAATAAGTTACCATCTTCATCAATATCTGTAGCTACCCCTTCATAGGTATTTCCTGGTGCTCTCACTTCAATTTCTTCGCCAAGGGTTACCGATAATTGGCGCCATTCATTTAAGGTTTCCTCAAAGCCACTATCGAGGACTTCATAATATTGATGTTCTAAGGATTCCAAAATAATTTTAAAAGCTTCTGTCCGTTCAATATCAATGCCTTCCATTGTTAAGGACGTAGCAATTAACTTCAATTCTTCTGGAAGTTCTTCTTGTTTAGTCTTAACATTGACACCTATGCCCATAACAATATAGGAAATTTCCTCCATAGAGCCGGACATTTCAGTCAAAATACCAACTAATTTACGACCATTTACAAGGATATCATTTGGCCATTTAATACCCGCATCTGTAAGGCCCATTTTATGAAATGCCTTTGTTAGTGCCACGGCAGCCATCAATGTACACTTCGGTGCTTCTACTGGTGCAAAGTCAGGGCGTAAAATGAGACTAAACCATAGACCTTTTCCGAATGGAGAATACCATCCACGAGACAAACGACCGCGTCCAGCAGCCTGTTCCTCTGTAACAACAACAGTGCCTTCTTCTGCACCTTGTTGTGCTAAGCGACGAGCTTCTAGGTTTGTAGATTCGGTAGTGTCCATATAGACATACCGTTTGCCAAATACATCTGTTTTTAAGATTTGCTTCATTGCTAATGGACTCAACAAATCAGGTTCCTCCAATAATCGATACCCCCTCTTGGTATAAGATTCTATTTTGTAGCCTTTTTGACGTAATGCTTTGATATGCTTCCAAATAGCTGTGCGCGAAACATGACACGCTTCTGACATATCTTGTCCCGATACGAAACTACCTTGGTTTTGTCTCAAGAATTCTAATACTTCATCACGCATAGTTTAGAGCCCCTTTCTTTGTCAACCTAGGTTTACAATTC
>DXZL01000213.1 GCA_019419725.1 Veillonella sp.
AGTTTCCCAGTGACTTAATTTAGACTCGCTCGACCATACAGTGGCGGGACCGTGCTGGCATTTAACCAGCTTCTCTATTATGCTTTTCAGCACCTATTCCCAAATATGATGTTTTCTATGAGTTAATATTAACACCGCTATCGTATTAAGTCAATTTATTTTTGTAATTTTATTTACAATTTTACTGTCCATTAATTTATACATATATAAACATGAGTTATACACTATTTGGATATCTTCACTGCTTTTACTTTTTCATCTCTTATTCATCTATTGCCATATATGATATTTTTAATTACAATATAAAGGTATCTAAAAATAGGAGGAATCTATGTATATCGGAGATTTCATTAAAGAATATCGGGAAGCCAATGGTGTATCCATTGAAGACTTTGCCACAAAAGCAGGCTTAACAGTTACAGAAATTGAAGCCTTAGAAAATAACTTACAAGAAGATGGTACTGTAATACCAGTTGCGATGCGACAAATCAAAGGTATCGCCGCAGCTATGAGTGTACCAATGCCTGTAGTTATGGCTCAGATTCCTTCCGATCAAGAATTAGTTGTCCATGTAGTAGCTGAGTCTGATCAGCCCCATGCAAAGTAATAAGGAGAATAAATGAAGCGTAGTTTATTAATTGCAGCAGCTTTCACAATCTTAGGCATCCTGCCCTCTCAAGCAGTCAATATTGCTGACTTAGAGAATGCAAGAGGTTATGCCTACTTATATCGTATGAATGGTCAAAACTATTACGCAGAACAACGCGTTAAAGTTATCGCTGGTGAAGGTAATAAATTTGAAATTATCGGTCGCACCTATAGTCATCAAGGGGCTCAATATTATATGACAGAGTACATAAACCATTATTACTTTGATCAAGATGCCGATACAATTCAATGGGTCCAAGAACAACGTAATATTATCGATGCCCGTACAGGTAGAGTATTACGTGAGGAAAAACGACCTAAAGCGAAATTGATTACGTTAAAACCAGATACTTATGGTTATATGCAAGCTATCTATTGGAGAGATCTTGCCGTAGCTGCAGGTCAGCTAAAATAATCTAAGCATTATCTAATTGGCAATTTTCAAAAGCTCGCCATATTAAGTATACATATAATAAAGGACTCTACTGATTAGAATGTAGAGTTCTTTTGATTATACTATTACTATAAGTAGATAAAATAAAAAAGCACCACATTACTGTGATGCTTTAATTTGGTGACCCAGAAGGGATTCGAACCCCTGGCCTTTTGATTCGTAGTCAAACGCTCTATCCAGCTGAGCTACTGAGTCATGTACTAGGTACTCACTTATATTAACACAACGCTTAAATCGATGCAAGCATTTTTTTAATATTTTTTGAGTAATTTTATGGACATGCGGTCCGAAGACCGCAATCCAAAGTTTGGCAGGGGCAGTAGGACTTGAACCCACAACCAACGGTTTTGGAGACCGCTACTCTACCAATTGAGCTATACCCCTATGTTCATCAAGCTGTGCTTGATACTTGATTAGTTTAACAAAAAATAGACCCTATGTCAAGAAACAAAGAGCTTTAAAATAATGAAATAATAGTGAATTTAAAAGGAAAAGAGCCCTTTTTCAAGGGCTCTTATGTCTACCTAACTTTTACCTTTATATATACGGGAGATGGTATATATAATTAGAGAGTTTTGTATATGTATTGTTTTGTTTATACACAGGGAGAGTATTGTTGTGTATTTAAGTGTTGTTTTATGTGTTGTATTGTTTTGTGTTGT
>DXZL01000214.1 GCA_019419725.1 Veillonella sp.
ACGACAAAGGTATGAATTTCTGGATTGTAGGGGACCAAATTCGTAAAGGTGCAGCACTTAATGCGTTGCAAATTGCTGAGTACTTGGTAGAAAAACAAGCATTTTAATCTATCAAGGGGAGGACAGATATGAAAACCTTTGGTCGAGTATTAACGGCTATGATTACATCATTTAATAATGATGGATCCTTAAACATAGAAAATAGTGTAGCTATTGCTAATCATTTGTTAGATAATGGCTCTGATGGCCTCGTTGTATGTGGTACAACTGGGGAAAATCCATCCATGTCTAAAGAGGATAAATTAGCATTATTTACAGCTATTGCTAAAGAATGTGGTCATAAAGGTTCTATTATTGCTAACGTAGGTTCAAATGACACAAAATCTTCTGTAGAATTTGTGAAAGAAGTTTCTAAAATTGATGGAATTGATGGTTTATTGGTTGTAGTACCTTACTACAATAAGCCAAATCAACAAGGCCAATATTTACACTTTAAAGCTATTGCAGAGGCTACTACACTTCCAATCATGGTATATAATGTACCAAGCCGTGTTGGAACAGGAATTTTTCCTACAACACTAGCTCAATTACATAGTGAATATCCACATGTATGTGCTATTAAAGAAGCTAGTGGCAATCTTATGATTGCCTCTGAAATCAAACGCTTAATGCCAGGAGAAGACTTCATGGTATACAGTGGGGATGATGGACTTACATTACCAATGTTATCAGTAGGTGCTTGTGGTGTAGTATCCGTAGTGTCCCATGTGGCTGGCAAGGATATGAATGCTATGATTCAAGCTTATGAATCAGGTCATAATCACGAAGCACTTCGTATTCATCAAAGCTTAGCGGATATCATTAAAGCGATGTTTATCACTACAAACCCAATTCCTGTTAAATATGCAGCTCGTAAAATTGGCTTACCTGCGGGTGTATTTAATTTACCGATGTGTGATCCTAGTGCTGAAGAAGCAGCATATATTGATAAAGCTTTAGCTGAATATGTAAAATAAAATATAGAGATACTAAAAACAGTAGCTATCATATGTAGCTACTGTTTTTTTTGTATCTGTATATAGATTGTTAAAACTTAATAGCGAACTAATATAAAAATAAAACGGCTACAATATGATATGTAGCCGTTTTATATTAAATTCTATCGCGTACAAGACCGATTACAAGGCCTTCAATATGACAATCATCCACAATAATAGGATCAAAATCATCATTTTCAGGTTGTAAACGAATATGTCCATTTTCTTTATAAAAACGTTTTACAGTAGCTTCATCATCAATACGAGCCACTACGACATCACCATTATTAGCGGTATTTTGATGACGTACAATAAGCATATCGCCTTCATACATACCGATATTCATCATAGATTCGCCTTGAACACGAAGTAAGAAACAATCAGAATCTCCAGTCAATTGAACAGGCAATGTAAGGGTAGACTCTAAGTTTTCTACAGCGGTAATAGGCATACCAGCTTGAACAGTACCAATGAGAGGAACTTGTTTAAGGCCGGCACCTAAAAATTCAAAGTTATCAGAACTGGAAGTTTCATTACCATCTACAGAAATAGAAGGTTTTGTATCCTCTAATACAGTAATAGCACGGTTTTTATTAGGATCTCGTTTAATATAACCAAACTTTTCTAGAGCATTCAAATGAGATTGTACAGTAGATGTAGAACTAAGCCCTACATGTGTACAGATTTCACGAACTGTAGGACAACGATATTCATTATGTAATGA
>DXZL01000215.1 GCA_019419725.1 Veillonella sp.
AGAACAATGGAATTACGATAAAGAATTGGATCAAGTTACCACCGATAACAACAGCAGTGTATTTACCTAAAGCACCAACGATTACGCCAGCTTCGATTTGAGCAGATAATTGACCTGCAAAAGCAAGAATGCCGATTGGCAAAACATAAAGTAATGCTTTAATCAATGTAAATAGTAATTCTTGTAAACCGAACAATACTTTCAATACTGCTTCGCGACCTTCTGTACGAGGCATGAAAGCAAATGCTAAACCAACGGAAGCAGAGATAAACATAACGGACAATACGTTACCTTCCAAATATGGTTTCATAATATTGTTAGGAATAACGGATAAGAAGTGATCGTAATACGTTACATGGCCTAATTTTTCAGGTACTTGCGCTGCACCAGCACCAATTACATCAAGTGGTAAGTTACCTGGCGCAATCCAAAGGAATAGGCCAAGGCCTACGGCTGCTGCACAAATAGTAGTAAGCAATGTGTATACTACTGCATGTCCAAAGATACGGCCTGTATCTTTTTTATTACCTAGCATAGATAATGTAGTAATTACTGCTAAGGACACAGTTGGAATTGCAATGAATTGGAATAAACGTGTAAACACGGCTGCAATAAAGTTAAATAATTCATTTAAGGCTGGAATATGTTGCCAGCCCAAGATAGCACCGATGACGAGCGCGCCCATCCATAAGATGAACTGACGCAATTTGCCTTGACCGCGGCTTTTTAAGGTAATCTCTTGCGCTAAGACATCGACGTTTTTGTTGTTTTGATCTGCCATAAAAACACCTCTCTAAAAACTAAACTATTAGAGACTCAAAAAAAGAAACCCCAGCCCTAGGGCTGGGATTATAGATACGTCCTAGTCTCTTATAAAATCATATTATAAAGATATGATTTAACACTGTCAAACCTAAATAATTTGATATAAAGATTAATATATTCAATTAATAAACCACTTTAACTCATAAAATCAAAGTAGATAAATGTTAATGATACATATCTATATCTACAGTAATCATTCGCGTTCGCTCTGGATTAAACATAAAGTAAATAACTCTAGGCTGGTCTTGATCAAAGTTATGATAAACAACATATACTACATATTTATCAGCCGATATCCGAGTACTATAATAATAATCTTCATTAGGATCATCACCGACACTCTGTCTACCATCAATTATCCAGGGAAATAATTTCCAGTTTTGTCGTTGAATGGTGATAATATCATAATAATTGTCTATATCACTAACCAATACATTTTTATCTTTTGGATATGTAAACGAATTAAGTACTTCAACTGTAGTATCTTTGTCCCTGCCATTTATAAACGAATACCAAGAATTAGATTTAACCATTTCCTCATACCTTGAAATCGTAGCTTTATCACCATCTAATACTAAACAGCTTTGATTCCCACCTATTCCAATTATTTCAGCAGAAGAAATCACTTTCAAACTCTCGGGTAAAGACTTAGGTGTTTGTAATGGAGCGGGAATATACCCCGCCTTAGATGAAGGCCATGTAGAGTGCCATCGTTGTGTATCATAATGGGATATCCCTACAGCAGAAAATGCTAAAGTAACAGCTAATGTAGGAAGCATACACAGAAAAAAGATTACATAAAAATATGTTAAAAATCTTTTTCGTATACCTTTCTCACTATCGATTACGCCACATTTTTCAAACAACAATACAATCGTAGCTACTAACAAAATCAGATAGTATAACCCAGAATATGATATCTCATCCGA
>DXZL01000216.1 GCA_019419725.1 Veillonella sp.
ATATAGAACGTAGAGTATACATGCTCTTCGCCCCAATTCATAATTTCTACTAACTCATCCCAGTAATCGACTTCTTCAAAAGGCATTAATTCTACAGGAGCGCCTGTAATGATCATGCCATCAAAGAACTCATCTTTCACCTCATCGAAGGTGCGGTAGAAGGTATCTAAATATTGCTCATCCGTATTTTTAGCCTTACGAGATGCAGTATGTAAAAGAGTTAAATTGACTTGTAACGGACTGTTGCTAAGAGCTCGCAAGATTTGAGTTTCTGTAACTTCTTTAGTAGGCATCAAATTGACTAGCAATATTTGCAAAGGTCGGATTTGTTGTGTCTCCGCCCGTTCTGTATCCATAACGAAAATGTTCTCTTGAGCTAATTTCGTAATGGCCGGTAAATTTTTTATTACTTTAATAGGCATACTATCACCTCTACACACTAAACAATTTGATAACCTAATCTAAACATTCTAACCAATATTATTAAAAGCCTCTAGCCTCGTAGGCACGACGCCAAGCTTCAAGGCCTTCTTCTAATGTTTTACGAGGACATGCTACATTGATGCGTTCAAAGTCTTCCCCATCGACACCGAACATGGAACCAGTATCAAGCCACAACTTAGCTTCATTGATAATCCATTCATCGCGTTCCTTAGGGCTCAATGGCAACTTAGAGCAATCTAGCCACATGAGATATGTCCCTTCCGGACGATATACGTGAATTTTTGGCATATATTTTGCCACATAATCAATAGTGAATTGAATATTGTCTTGAATGTACTCTTTCAACTCGTCGAGCCAAGGTGCACCTACTTTATAGGCCCCTTCACAGCCAACAATACCCATTGTATTTAATTGGCTATAACCAGCGCGGTCGATTTCTTTGATAAAACGACGACGTAAGGAATCATTAGGAATGAAAATATTACTTACTTGTAAGCCAGCAATGTTGAAAGTCTTACTAGGTGCTGTACATACGATACAGTGTTCTGCATAGCTTTCACCAAGATCAGCAAAGACCTTGTGCGTATGACCTTTCCAAACAAAGTCAGCATGAATTTCGTCGCTCACGATGAGTACGTTATGTTTAATACAAATGTCGCCAAGACGTTTCAACTCGTCCTCAGTCCACACGCGGCCTACAGGATTATGCGGATTGCACAAGAGGAATAATGTTACATTTTCCTCCACGATAGCACGTTCTATACCCTCAAAATCGATGGTATATTTTTCTTCCCCTTTGATTAATGGCACATTGATAAGGCGACGGTCATTGTCATCGATAACCATGCTAAATGGATAGTATACCGGTTGATTGATAAGTACGCCTTCCCCTTCATTGGTAAAAGCACGAACCGCCATAGCTAAGGCAAAGACGATACCAGGTGTTTTAACGAGCCATTTTTGTTCTGGCGTCCAGTTAAAGCGCGTAGTGAACCAGTTTTGTAATACTTCAAAGTATTCATCATCGGATTCAGTATAGCCAAATACGCCATGATTAACGCGATCCAATAAGATTTGCTTTAACTCAGGTGGTACCTCAAAGTCCATGTCTGCCACCCAGAATGGCAACACATCCACTGGTTTACCACGCTTCACAGCAAAATCGTATTTCAAAGATTTTGTGTGAGTTCTATCTAAAATTTGATCAAAATTATATTGTCCCATAGGAACTCCTTTATTTATTGAAAGCTTGTTCCAAGTCTGCAATCAAGTCTTCTGTATCTTCAATACCTACAGATAAGCGCAATAA
>DXZL01000217.1 GCA_019419725.1 Veillonella sp.
CCTCAGTCGAGGTAGAGCTATTTATTTTATCTAAGATTTATTAAATCAAGGTTGCCATTTAGAGTACCCAAATCCCATCATGATAATGCTCACGACAAGCATGCCGTTACCAAGGGTAATAGTGCTGTCACTTGTGGCTAGGCAGGTAATAAAGGCTCCGATGCCCATAATGATGGTTCCTAGTATAGCAGATAGTTTATAGATTGCCATGATAATCACCCGTTGCTTTCACTAACGACATTAGGTTTCACAATAAACGTGATAAGTGTGTATAGTAGGGCGCCGATTATAATCCCGTTTAGTGAAGCGAGACCAAATGGCATGAATTTTACACCAACTAATGCGATGGCCCAAGTGATCCAAGGCACTAGATTCCATTTTTTGAAAGTAGCCTTATTATAATCAATATATTTTCCACGATGAACGAGATAGAAATCGGCTAAAATAATACCACATAGTGGTGGAACAATAATACCTAGTGTACTTAAGAATACAAAGAGAGATTCAATTTTGTATGGTTGAGTAATTGTTGCTAATGCAGAGATAGCAATTAGTACGGCTAGCATAATATTTCTATTTAATTTGAATGAGTTTGCTAGGTTTAGTGATGTGGAATACAGGTTTGCACCATTTGTTGTAAAGATATTAGTTGTCAACAATAATAAGCTTGGGAATACAAGACCAAAGCTTAATAATACTGTAATCAAGTCGCCATCATGCATAGCTATGCCTGCAATAGCGCCACAGCTAATCATTAATGTATTACCACCCAATAAGCCAATTGTACTAGCGGTAATAACATCTTTTTTACTTTTACCATAGCGCATAATATCGGCGATACATGTAGCAGTGGATAGAATCCATGTACCAATAACAATAGTGATACCTGAAAGTAAATCAATAGGTTGTAATGGTATATGGTTAAACAGTTCTTGCCATCCACCGATAGTTAGAACAGAACGAGTAGCCGTACCTAGTGAAAGGAATACGATAGCTGGAATTGCGATATAGCCAAATACGGCAAGTGATTTAATACCTAGAATTGCAAAGATACCCATGATAACAGCACTGAGCATCATAGCAATGACTTCACCTGTGTAGGAAAGGTTGAATACTTGAGCAATAAAATGTCCATATAAGGCCGCTTGAATAGTGTACCAACCTATATTGACTATAGGAACAAAGAGCGAAGCAATTCTTGAGCCTTCCTGACCAAAGCTATATCTTGTTAAAAGTGCAAAGGTAAGGCCTGTTTTATAAGCAATTACGCTCACTAGTCCTGCGATGATACATAAGAAAATATTCCCTAGAATCATTGCTAACAATAATTCATTGAAGGTAAGCCCCGCAGCTAATCCACCGCCAGCCATCATACTAGTTACAAGAAAAACAAATCCAGTCCAAACGATTGTGAGAGAAAAACAAGATTTTCTTGCCGCTAATGGCACAGGTTCTCTAGAGTACTCATTATCTGTGTTTGTATTAACCTGTTCTACAAACTCTAATTTCTCCTTACTCATAGATCTACACTCCTATACGTAATGAAAACCACCATGATGTATTTTGTATTTATATAAATATGGCAGTAAAGACCTATCTTGTAGCACAAATATAGCAAATGTCTCAAATAGAGAGTTCATATTAAGTTGTCATAAACGAATAGTATTTAATTTCATTAAAGCATACTTAGAATTAATATTCAATATATATGCTATGCATATTACTTTCTATTTTTGTTTGAAG
>DXZL01000218.1 GCA_019419725.1 Veillonella sp.
ATAATTTGTTGTAGATGTCATAATCTATATCCTTAAACACATTAAATACCACTTGTATTTTACTATTTGTTTCTTTTAAATATGTTCGTACCGTATCTATGGCAATCTGTGCTGCTTCTTCATTAGGGAATCTAAACTCACCTGTAGAAATACAGCAAAAAGCAATGGACTTCAAACTATAAGCATTAGCTAGCTCCAAGCAAGATCTATAACACGATGCCAATTGTTCTTTTTCTAACTCTGTAACAGTATCATAAACAATAGGCCCCACTGTATGGATAACATGACTGGCTGGTAAATTATAAGCATAAGTCTTACGAGCTACACCTGTTTTCTCAGGCATTTCCATATACTCAGTCATTCTAGCACACTCCATACGAAGCTCAATACCAGCAAAGGTATGGATAGCATTATCGATACACTTATGATTAGGCGCAAAACATCCGAGCAATTGATTATTGGCCGCATTTACAATAGCATCTACAGCTAATTGAGTGATATCACCTTGCCATAGATATATCTGAGGTTCCCGTTCCTCCATAGCTCTAATGGTAACAATCCCTTTTTCATGGGCTAATATATTTAAATATTCATCTTGTACCTTCATCCATTCAATCGGCATAGCACCAGCAGCACGAATATTACATAAAGCCCTAAAAAGTGTAAACCGTTCTGCTTCATCATTAGGAATTTCAATATGTTCGTCTTTATATTTCTCTGTATATTCTTCTACTAATTCTTTTACAAGATAAGATAAACGTTCTTGCTGTGTCATTTGTAACTCCTTATAGTCTATAAAGACTTTTTCTTATTATATAACAAAAAAACTGCTAGCACATATGTATATGCTAGCAGTAACTTTACTGTAATAGTAATTGTAGTTAAATTTGTAATTATATTATATCCACTATTAAGGTCTTACAAAAGCTTGACCACCATGGTTAACGAGGATATCCCCATCTAATACTTTTGTTGTAACGTTTTGTAGACTACCTTGGATTTGGCTCATCATAAAGCGATAACCAGGACTATTCAAATGTTTTGTTAAGGCTTCTTGATCACTATAGATTTGGATAACATACCAATGATTCTTTGCGTTTCTATCACGAAGCACATACCCCGCCTTATAGCCCGCATCGTCTCGAACAGCACGTTCTATATCTAGTTGATATTGACGTTGTACTGTATCGATATCATTGCTATCAACATTAAACTCTGTCAATGTCACCACAGCTTTACCGTCATTTACGATAGATAAAGCATCTTTTTTCTCAAACAATAGTACAGACTGTACATCATACATTTTGCGATTTGTTAATTTAGAACCTACTTCATTAACAAAAGCTTGATACTGATCAGATTTACGATGCGTTTCAATAGCCGCTAAATCTTTATAGATTTCTACCACATAAGACTCAGATGGATTCCTTTTCACATGAGCTACGTTCATAGATAATGTGTTAGGCTCTTTCTCCATAGAAGCAGTTAAGTTAGCTACGCCCGTACTATTATATGCACCTTGTAATTCCGCAGGTACTTGGAAGCGATACATACCTACACTAGGTGCTGTATCTAAACCTTCATCACGTTCCATAACAAGAGCCGCAAAGGATGTGCTTACGCCTAATACTGCAATAGCAGATGTGACAAGAATACGTTTTAATAATTTTCTATTCATACATGCTCCGATTCGACTAAATTACAATGTAATATATTCTACTAT
>DXZL01000219.1 GCA_019419725.1 Veillonella sp.
CCGTACGAATTTCGTGCCACATGCTGGAACAGCCAAGCTAGCTACTTGGTCACCTTGTAATTGTTCAGGTGTTAAACCAATCCCCTCTGTAGAGGAGAACAAGCTCAATGTTTTTGGATCATCAAATGGTATTGTTTTGGCGTCGATACCAGTCAAATCCTCTAACATACGAATAATGGTCGGATCATCATGGCCCAGAATATCTAGCTTAGTCATACGACCTTCAATGGAGTGATAATCAAAGTGTGTCGTTAATACGCCACTTTCCTTTTTATTAGCTGGATGTTGAATTGGCGTAAAGTGATGCACATCCATATCTCGAGGACATACCATAATACCACCAGGATGTTGGCCTGTAGTATTCTTCACATTTGTAAAGCCCTTTGCTAAATGTTCAAAGAAACCATTACGAGCTTGAATATCTCTAATTTCGGCGTACTTTTTAACATAACCAAAAGCAGTTTTATCAGCTATAGTACCAATTGTACCTGCTTTAAACACATTATCACGGCCAAATAGTTCTTCTGTATATTTGTGAGCTTTTGCTTGGTAATCACCAGAGAAGTTAAGGTCAATATCTGGAACCTTATCACCTTCGAAACCAAGGAAAATAGCAAATGGAATATCATGGCCATTTGTTTGTAAAGCATGACCGCATTCAGGACAGTCCTTACGAGGCAAGTCAAAGCCCCCTGCATATTCCCCCTTTTCAAAGAATTCTGAATATTTACAGTTAGGGCATACATAATGAGGCGGTAATGGGTTTACCTCTGTAATCTCAGACATGGTAGCGGCAAAGGATGACCCTACGGAACCACGGGAACCTACAAGGTACCCATCATCAAGAGATTTTTTTACCAGCTTATGAGCGATGTAATACAATACGCCATAACCATTGGAAATAATACAATCCAATTCATAATCGAGACGTTCTTGTACGACACGCGGCAACGGATCACCGTAAATAGCCTTCGCATTTTTATAGCACATTTCTGTGAAAGCTTCGTCAGCACCTTCAATCTTAGGTGAATATGTACCATCAGGAACGGGCTTAATATCTTCAATGCTATCATTAATAGCACGTGTATTAGTAACGACTACTTCGTATGCTTTTTCTTCGCTTAAATAAGGGAAGGACGCAAGCATTTCATCTGTAGTACGTAAATGTAAATCTGGTTGTTCATCTGCATCTGGATAACCACATGCAGTTAACATGATTTCACGATAAATTTTTTCTTCTGGTGTCAGGTAGTGAACGTCACAAGTAGCACATACAGGTTTATTTAAGGCTTCTCCTAATTCGATAACGGTCTTATTCATATCGATGAGGGCTTGCTCATCTGGCATGAGACCTTTACGAACCAAAAACGTATTGTTAGTATGTGGCTGAATTTCAAGATAATCGTAGAAGGATGCTACTTCCAAAAGCTCTTCTTTTGTAGCTCCACGAACGATGGATTGCATAAGCTCCCCTGCTTCACAGGCTGAACCGATGATAATACCTTCACGATGTTCTTCAATAACGGAGCGAGGCAAACGCGGACGAACCTTGTAATGTTCAAGGTGAGAAATGGAAATCATTTTATATAAATTACGCAAGCCAACCATATTTTTAGCTAATAAAATAATATGATAGCGTTTATCTTTTTCCTTCTTCTTCTTTTTATCTAGTACAGGCTCTTCATCTTTT
>DXZL01000022.1 GCA_019419725.1 Veillonella sp.
GTTCTAACAGTGTGTGCTGCACCATCTACCATAACGGTAACGGTTTTATCATTATAAGAAAAACCTGTCATAGTTACAGCTGTTACAATCAATCCAGCAACAACAGACGAAATATATCGTTTGTGTGTCTTATGAATTCTCATATTGTAATCCCTCCTGTAATGTAATTATTCTACTACAGATAGATATAACCTGTCAAACACCAAGGGTTAACAATAGGAGATAAACCTATGTAAATTATGACTTTTTATTAATATAATTTTCTATATTTTTACAAAAAGTCCACTGCATACGTACATATCTATATTTTTTAATACTATACAATATATTCCGAATTGTGTACATATATACGATACCACTACCATATATAGTATGCTAGGATTTTTTATAACATAAATTGTATTTTTATGTATTTTTCAATTGTTACCAAAATTTTCTACATATCAGAAAACTTCATTTTTATCTCATTTTTAAATATGTATACATGTAAAAAAGCCTGTAAAAACAGGCTTTTTCAGTATTATATAAATGTATTAAAATTCATCATTCAACACTATGTGTGAATTTCATCATTTATTCATCTTAAACATTGGTTGTAAACGCTCAATGACGGTCATCGATTCCTTGTGTTCTCGAGCAATAGCTTCTTTCATAAGTTCCTCTTGAGCAGAAATTGGATGTTCTCTATCATTAATTTTACGATACGAGCCATCTGCTCTCATAATATGAGCTTTTAAGGTATCTTCTAAATATAAATCTAAAATACCTTTAACGCGCTCCTTATGCCGTTTATCTTCAATAGGAATCATAAGTTCTACACGTTCATTTAAATTTCTCGGCATCCAGTCTGCACTAGATAGGAATAGACTTTCATTCCCCCCATTATGGAAATAGAATAAACGATGATGTTCTAAGAAACGCCCTACGACGGAACGAACCGTTATATTATCACTAACACCTGCAATGCCAGGCCGTAGTGTACAGATACCACGAACGATAAGATCAATACGAACACCTGCAGCAGAAGCTTCATATAGTTTAGCAATGACTTCTTTATCGAGCAAGGAATTCATTTTGCCAATGATATATGCCTCTTCTCCCTGTTTTGCGAATTCGATTTCACGGTCAATCAATTCCATTATCTTTTCCCGCAAATTTAAAGGGGCTACAATAAATTTATTCCAAATTGGAGGATCGGAATAACCAGAAATTAAATTGAAGAAGCGAGATGCATCGTCGCCATATTCATCATTACATGTGAATATGCCACAATCCGTATACATCCGTGCTGTCTTGCCATTATAGTTACCTGTAGCTAGGTGAACATAACGCCTAATACCCGCATCTTCCCTGCGAACAACCATGGTAATCTTGGAGTGAGTTTTAAGTCCTTTCAAGCCATAAATAACATGGCAGCCAGCCTTTTCTAGGCGGCGTGCCATATGAATATTATTTTCTTCATCAAACCGTGCTTTAACCTCCATAAGTACGGTTACTTGCTTGCCATTATCAGCCGCTTTTATAAGCGATGCTATAATAGGCGAATCGCCACTGACGCGATATAATGTTTGTTTAATAGCCAATACATCTGGATCCGTAGCTGCTTGTGCTATAAATTGTTCTACCACCGCAAAAGACTCAAAGGGATGGTGAACAAATAAGTCTTGCTTTCCAATAACAGAGAATAGACTTTCCCCTTCGTGCTCTACTAATTCACTAGGAAGTTTAGGTTCAAATGGAGCATAACGAAGATGATCGAGACCTGGATAGTTGCAGAAATCAAAATACATACGACAATCAAGATGACCATCTATACGATATACGTCCTTTGGCTCTAATTCAACACTAGTGAGCACAAAGTCCAATAGATTATCCTTTACATCACCACAAACCTCTAATCGTACTGCATCACCACGACGTCGACGACGCAAAGATGCTTCTACCTCAGAAAGCAAATCTGTTGCTTCTTCTTCATCAATTTCTAAATCCGCATCACGAGTAATACGGAACACCATAAAATCTTCTATACCATAACCTTGGAAGAATTGAGTAGCATAATAGGTAATCACATCCTCCAAATATACAAAACGATGCTCTTTATTACTACGACTAGGTATTTCAATGATACGATTTAACACAGACGGAATTGGTAAGATTGCGATTTTATAATCTTTTGTACCATCTGGCAATACTTGAAAAATACGTATAATGGCATTGATGGTATGGTTTGTTAAAAATGGAAATGGGTGTCCAGAGTCAACGGCTAGAGGTGTTACAACAGGGTAGATATGTTCTTCAAAATAGTGACGTAACCAAGCCTTAGATTTCACATCTAACTGTTCTGGATAGGTAAAATAAAATCCATGAGATTCTAATTCAGACAATACATTCTTTAAATATGTACTTTGCATCGATACGAGGCGCTGTACAGACTCATCAATAGCCTTTAACTGTGCCTTAGCATCCATATGAGCCGCATCGTACTTAACAATGCCATTCACAACTTGATGACGTAATCCAGCCACACGAATCATAAAGAACTCATCTAAATTAGAGCTAGCAATAGCAATAAATCGAAGTCGTTCTAATAAAGGAGTATTAGTATCAATAGACTCTAATAAAACGCGCTGATTAAACTTTAACCAAGATAATTCACGGTTAAAATAATACTTTGCATTACTGAACATGACGATCCCCTCCCCTTACTAGTACAATTTCCATACCAAATACCTCTGTAAAATATTCCGAATCACGGTCAAAGGTCCACCATTCTAATGAAATATCCTCATTAGTACGACAGAATACATAAAGTACATTATCTCGTTCTTCTAATGTTACTTCAGAGATTTTTTGGTTACTACCTGCATCGAGTGCACAAGCAACCCGAATGATGGCTACCAGCTTGGTAACTTGAATTTTTTGTAATTCTGTTAATGCATTGAAATATGCGTCGTCATCATTTGGAGTTCCCTTGTAGTGGTAATACACAACATTAGCAACTACTTGTTTTTCTTCTTCTGAAAGGCCAAATATATCTGTCCCCATTACAATATGATACGCATGCTCTCCATGATTTCGTAAATTAACGAACTTGCCTACAGAACAAAGAATGGCTGCAATACGACATAGATAGCCCCACCGTTCTGGTAAACCTTTATGTCGCAATGCTTTACAGAATAAGGAGCTAAATAGCTCTACCTCGGCATCATGAATTCGGTCTGTATGATATCTTGCAGCAACAGCACGGGCTAACTGTGCATTTTGTTCACGCAATTGATACATAAACGGATTATTCTCGGTTTCCACACCGTAGAACCAACTAATGCCTTGAGAGAATGAAAAGCTACTGAAAATTAATGATTTAGGCTCTATGGCCGTAATGATTTCATTAAATAAAATCATGGTAGGCATTAAAATATTGGCCTTATATTCAGGTAATTTATAACGATTCATCAACTTGGTAGCTGTCACACCGTCAAAAGAATTGATAAGCCCTTTAAATCGTTCTGGCTCAATAGTAATAATGTCTTCTTTATTATTTTCTTGCCCCATTAAATGAGTCATATATTGCGCCTCATCACCAGATAAGACGATACTATTAATATTGAAAGTTTGTAATTCTTCACGAAGAGGGCCAATCATACGATGTAAGTATTCTGTAATAGCCCTTGGGAATGATATGGAAGATCGTTGATTTCGATTAAATGACTCCATAACCCGTAAGGACCCACTATGCATATTGCGTTGGAACAATAAATTCTCACCACGCCAAACCGTTAAGCCTACCCCACCAGATGTAATATCCAAGAATAATGTTGCCTTAGTAGGATCTGTCAGTTTATATTGATGCGTCATCTTGTAATATAACAAAGCATATTTGTAATATACCTCTTTCGGCATATCGATGACCTCAACGCGCATCCCCGTTTGAATATAGATTTGATCTAGAATACTACGACGATTAGCGGCTTCGCGTATTACGGTCGTACCATATAGTTTAGAACGACTCACGCCATAATCTGCCATTAATTGCTTATAACCTTTTAAAATATGACAGATTTCTTCAATTGTTTTAAAGCTCAAGCGAGATGTTTGAAATAATTCTTCCCCAAAGGTTACCTCCCGCGCCGCATAATCTATAACACGTACATCATCTATGCCTTTATATTCTAATATGGTAATACTCATGCTACTGGATCCCACATGTAGTACTGCATATCGTAATGTTTTTGGTAATGCCATTATGCCTCCTTACGAGATTCATGCCATTCTATTTCTAAGGATTTCTCGAATTCTTTTTTAAATGATTTTGAAAGTTTTTCTACCGCCGTTCTAGTGACACTCACATCGCGTCCCTCTAGGTAAAATACCTTTATAACTACACTCGTATATTTAATATTTACCTCTAACCGCTTAATAAATTGTTCATGACTTTCATCAAGAGCCTCTGCTATGGCTAAAATAATGGAAAGTTTTTGCCCTAATAAGCGTTGCTCTTGATCTAATAATTTACCATATAAGAAATTTTTATATTCCTTTGGCGTCAATCCATGAGAATTCATCACAAGGAATGCACTAAACGCTTGTTCCACATGGGAAATACCATATAAATTACTATTAACTAACATGTAACAACCATGGCGGGCATGACTATAATAGTTAACGCATTTGCCTATATCATGCAATAATCCCGCTGCGATTAAGCATCGTCTAAAATTCTTATCCGCCTTATGAAGTGGCTCTAATGCATCATATAAAGTAGTAGCTAATTTCGTAATATACTTAGCATGCACGAGCTCATGCTTTGTCATACCTAATAGTACATTCTCTGCAGAATGAACTAGAATATCATCGATTATAGAATTTCCGCCTAAATAGTACTCACCGTAATAATCGTAGAATAAACCTTCACGCAAACCACAACCGCCTACAACAAGGGTCTTAGCATTTACATAGTTAAACAGCTCATCCACTATGGTGAGTCCTGCAATAATAATATCTGCACGTTCCGATGATAAGCCACTAATTTTTTTACGGGCCTCTAAGGATTTACCTTTTACATCTTCTAAGATTTCGTGAAATCTATGATATGGTAACTCATAGTTATGTAGTTTCGTAATGGGATATGATAACTTACGTTGATCTATTTTTGCAATATTACGAGCTGTACCGCCAATACCTAATAGAGGAAGCTTCACATTATGAAGCCAATTATGTTCCTTAATGGTTTTCTTTACGGCCTTCGTCATCTTTTCTAGTTCTTTAGGAGTATACTCATCACCTTTTTGATAGGTTCCTGTTAAAGTTAGAGCCCCTATAGGTAAGCTAACAGCTTTCACGATATGTCGATTTTTTACTAGCGTTACCTCTGTACTAGCACCACCTAAGTCAAAGATAATAAAATCTTTGAGCCCAATCGTATTAATAACCCCAAGGAATCCAAGGCGAGCCTCTTCTTCACCAGCAATACATTCTAAATTAAGACCAGTTAGTTCTTTTACAGCTTTAATAAAAGCATTTCCATTTTTAGCTAGACGTACTGCAGCCGTAGCAACGGCTTTTATGGTATCTACCTCCATAGCATCCGCCATATGAACAAAGCCTTTTAATGCGCGTAAAGAACGCTCCATTGCCTCTTTCGTTAACTCATGAGTGCCCCACATATTTTCACTTAAGCGGACACTTTCTTTTTCTTGATATATGAGTCGATAACTACCGGTCTTAGAGATCTCATAAATGACAAAACGAACGGAGTTGGATCCTAAATCTATAAATGCAATACGTTTCATGCTACTAACCTCGACTTACTATAGTTCAGTATGAATATACTTAAGTATACCATAGAAAAACGCGATTCTCACCGATATGGGAGAATCGCGTTTTATAATTTATTATTCTAGTTATACTTGGTGTATTTTGTAATATCTAATACTAAAGCTCTTAGAATTTTACCAATATTATTTACTAGCATACATGATTACGAGCATTCAAGTTATTTAATACCAAATACATGTTTACCATTATTATAGGCAATCTCTGAAAACTCATCAACATCAATGCCTTTAAGACTTGCAATCTCTTCTGCTACAAATTGAGTCTTACTAGGATCATTGCGTCTACCTCTAAATGGAGGTGGTGTTAAATATGGTGAATCAGTTTCGATAAGAATCCGATCTAATGGCACTTGGCGAGCTACTTCCTTAAGATTAGTAGACTTAGGGAATACTACAGGTCCGGCAAAAGAAATATAAAATCCTAATTTAATAGCTTCTTTTGCCATTTCCCAACTGCCAGAATAGCAGTGGAAAATACCCCAATTATCCTTCCCTTCATTGCGCAAGATATTCATAATATCACCATGCGCATCGCGGTCATGAATGATAATAGGTAAATCTACTTCACGAGCAAGTTCTAGTTGACGAATAAATACACGCTTTTGTGTTTCACGATCAGAGAAATCATAGTAATAATCTAAACCGATTTCACCGATAGCGCGGACCTTATCGTTGTTAAGGGCTTGATCCTTATAGAACTCGTAGTCTTCTTCTGTAAAATCTTTTGACTCATGAGGATGTGTGCCTACAGCAGCATATAAACGATCATACTGTTTTGCTAAAGCTAGTCCTGATTCAACAGTACCTCTATCTACCCCTGGAATCATAATGTATTCTACGCCAGCATCAAAGCAGGCTTGTAACATCTCATCGCGGTCATTATCAAAACGACCGTCATTCACATGAGCGTGTGTATCAAAGAGTTTCATTATTTAACCACACTTCCTGCTGGTAAAGATTCGATATTTGTTACTTCTAAATGTTCTTCCCAATCAGATGCAGACAAAATCATGCCATAAGACTCGATACCCATCATCTTCTTAGGAGCCAAGTTAGACAAATAAATTACTTTTTTACCAACCATAGCTTCTGGCTCGTAATATTGAGAGATACCACTTAATACTGTGCGTTCTTCAATACCGATATCCAATACAAACTTCAATAATTTCTTGGACTTAGGAACCTTTTCACAGCTTACAACTTTTGCTACTCGAAGATCGAGTTTTTCGAAGTCATCGTACGTAATATTTTCTTTCAATGGTGGAATATTAGATGTGTCTACAGAGTTTTCAACTTCCTCTTTAGCAACCACTTCTACCATTTCCGGGATTTCAAAACGTGGATAGATAGGATCGCCTTTTACAACCTTTGTACCTGTTGGCAATGCGCCCCAAGTTTTAGCGTCTTCTAATGTAGCCTCACCAAAACCTGTAAGACCTAATTGTTCCCAAATCTTTGGAGCACCTACAGGGATAACAGGGCTTACTAAGATTGCAATGATACGCAATGCTTCCGCTAAATGATACATAGCAGATTGCAAGCGCGCTTTATCATGAGCATCTTCAGATTTAGCCAATACCCAAGGCATTGTTTCATCAATGTATTTATTCATGCGACCAATAAAGGACCATACAGTTTTGATAGCTTTATTAAGCTCCATATTTTCCATGGATTCTTCAAAATCTTTTGCAGTTTGAACGGCTAATGTAGATACATCACGATCCAAATCATCCATATCATCGCATTTTGTAATCACACCACCATGGTATTTTTCAATCATCGCAATAGTACGATTCAATAAGTTACCTAAATCATTAGATAAATCTGCATTAATTTTTGTAACGAAGTTAGGTAACGTAAAGTTGCCGTCATTACCTAACGTAATCTCGCTTAATAAGTAATAACGCAAAGAATCTGCACCATATGTATCAATCAATGGGATTGGGTCAATAACATTCCCCAAAGATTTACTCATCTTTGTACCGTCAACGATCATCCAACCATGTCCAAATACCTTTTTAGGTAATGGTAACTCAAGGCTCATGAGCATCATAGGCCAAATAATTGTATGGAAACGTACGATTTCCTTACCTACTAAATGGAGATCTGCTGGCCAGTATCTTTTGTATAATTCACCATCCCCATCAAATGGAGATAGTGCACTAATATAGTTTACTAATGCATCGAACCAAACATACACAACATGTTTAGGATCAAATGGAACCTTGATTCCCCAATCAAAGGATGTACGAGAAACAGCCAAGTCTTCAAGACCTTGTTTTACGAATTGAATCATTTCATTACGCCGAGATTCAGGTTGAATAAAATCAGGGTTTTCTTCGATGAATTTCAACCATTGATCTGTATATTTAGCGAGTTTAAAGAAGTAGCTTTCCTCTTTAACCTTCTCTACAGGGCGGCCACAATCTGGGCAAGTATGATTTTCACCAAGCTTTTGTTCAGTCCAGAATGTTTCACAAGGTGTGCAATACCAACCTTCATATTCAGCCTTGTAAATATCGCCTTTTTTATAAGCTTTTGTGAAGAGTTCTTGCACTACCTTTTCATGGCGTTCATCAGTAGTGCGAATGAAGTCATCGTTAGAGATATGCATCTTTTCCCATAATGCTTTAAAGCCATTTACGATATTCGTAGTGTATTCAAGAGGTGTAATACCTTGCGCTTCTGCAGCGCGTTGAATTTTTTGACCATGTTCATCAGAACCAGTCAAGAAACGTACATCATAACCAGCCAAACGTTTGAATCGAGCAATTGTATCAGCTACAGATGTACAATACGTATGACCAATGTGCAACTTAGCACTTGGATAATAAATTGGTGTCGTAATATAATACGTTTTTTTTGTGTCTCCCATGATGAGCCTCCTTCTAACCTTCGAATGGGAAGGTTTAACGTTCTACAATATTATATACATCCCGGCGGGAAACGTTAAAACGCTTTGCCACCTGGCGAATTGCTTCTTTTTTAGGTATCCCTGTTTCTACAAGGGCTTGTACAGCATCTACATACGATACTGGTTCATCCGAAACAGCACTAGCATCAGACTCTACTGTATCAGCACCACTTACAATGAGGACGAATTCCCCTTTATACGTGAGCTGTTCCAAATCATTTACAAGGCTCTCTAAATCGGTGCGCACAAAGGTTTCAAACTTCTTTGTCAATTCTCTTGCCACCGTGATAGATCGATTGCCAAAGGCTTCATACATATCTTGTAAGACCTCTTGCAAACGATGAGGTGCTTCATAAAACATCAAGGTTCCCGTTACTTGTGAAAGTCGCTGTAGTTCTTCAACCCGATGTTTGCCCCGTTTAGGTAAGAATCCGGCAAAGGCAAAGGATTTAGTATCTAAGCCTGATGCAATAAGCGCTGTTAATGCCGCATTAGCACCTGGCAGTGGTACCACCGTTATACCTTCTTCAATAGCTTTTGTTACTAGGTCAGCCCCTGGATCAGATATAGCCGGCATGCCTGCATCACTAACGCAAGCAATAGACTGCCCTTCTAACAAAAGCTCTATAATATAAGCACCTTTTTCCTCCTTATTATGTTCATGATAAGAAATCAAAGGCTTCTTAATGTCAAAATGTTTTAATAATATGCCTGTATGGCGCGTATCTTCGGCAGCGATAGCATCTACTTCACCTAAGATACGAACTGCCCGATAGGTCATATCTTCTAAATTACCTATTGGTGTAGGCACTAAATATAAGATGCCCCATTCGTTATCGTTCATACCAAGAGGACACCTCCTTTGTGTACACATTAGGCTTCTCATAAACGATTAGTGGTGGCTCTAACACAAGCCCAGCCTGACCTTGATAGAGAGCCTCTATTAGTACAAGTTTCGCAGGTTTATCTATCATACCGTGAATAAAGCGAATTCGCTTAGCTTGAAAGTTAGCTATTTCTAGTTCATGCAGCACATATTGTAAACGACTAGCACTATAAATCATCCACAAACGACCTTTACACTTGATAAAGGACTGTACAGCTTTCAAAACCTCATCCAATGTTGTATGTCCATCATGAAGTGCCAAAGCCCGCTCTTCAGACGTAGGCTTTGCACCGCTTTCACAGTCATAAAAAGGGGGATTTACAATAACACCATCAAATGGTTTGTCCTGTACATCGCGATACGATATGTGCCGATAATCGCTACATACCATAGTTACCACATCTTGTTTGTGATTGTGAGCTACACTGCGCTGAGCTAACTCGATAAGAGTTTTATTAATATCAATGCCCGTTATGTGGCCTGCCCCTAAGGACGTACCTATGAGCGGCATAACACCTGTTCCCGTGCCAAGATCAACATAGGAATGACGACCATTGAACTGGCAAAAGTGAATGAGCGCAATGGCATCAAAGGAAAAGCGAAACATATCCGTCCGTTGATATATTTGTAATCCATCTATAATTAAATCATCAAGTCGTTCTTGATCATTCATCAGGCAATGCCACCTCGGACCATTTTAAATCGATAGTGCGACCCGCTTCAAGCTGTACCTTCACAGTATGTTTATGGTGATTTACCTTTAAGACCTTACCAATACCTTCATCGGTAACGACCTCTTTACCAATTCCAGGAGGTGCTACATCTTGAGGAGCTTGAGGGCGTTCCTTTTTCACATATAGGTCGCCACCCTTTTTATATAAATCATCTTCATAGTTAAGACAGCACATTAAACGACCGCATACACCAGAGATTTTTGTAGGGTTTAGGCTCAAATTTTGATCCTTAGCCATGCGAATTGATACGGGTGTGAAGTCACCTAAGAAATTAGAGCAACATAAAGGTCGACCACAAGCGCCGATACCATTTAGAACCTTAGCCTCATCTCGAACGCCTACTTGGCGTAACTCAATACGTGTTCTAAATACGGTGGCTAAATCCTTAACAAGCTCACGGAAGTCGATACGACCATCTGCTGTAAAGAAGAATATAATTTTATTCATATCAAATGTGTATTCCACATTGATAAGTTTCATAGGTAACTTACGTTTACCAATTTTTTCGAGACAAATTTCAAAGGCTTTTTCTTCCCGTTCTTTATTCTTCTCGATTTGTTTTAAATCTTTTGGTGTTGCCTTTCTAATAACAGGCTTAACAGGAGCTACAACAGTATCTTCAAAGACCTCTTTAGGTCCGATCACAACAGTACCGTATTCGACGCCACGTGCCGTCTCAACGATAACCCCATCACCAACGGATAGTTCTAATTGTTCAGGCAGAAAATAGTAAATCTTCCCCGCCTTTTTAAAGCGTACGCCAACTATGGTTAGCATTTAGTCCTCCTCCCGAGCATCATGAAGGGCGATACAAAGACCGTCCACCACGAGAGCGGTTTTTATATGTAAACGCAAAGCCCGTTCTGCTTGCAATGTTTCAGTAATCACCTTATTCAAAGCTTGCATAGACCAGCGCGGTAATAATCGTAATAATTGAGTTTTGTACATAGGTACTTGTAATTGTCCGTCTTGAGCCCCCATTTTAAGAGACATCATATCTCTACTTACAAGACGTAACCAATGCATCAATTCTGTTAGACTTTCACGAGGTAAGCTTTCACAAGCTAGAGAAATCATAGAAAACCATCTTGTTTCAAAAGCGAGCATGTCCATTACCTTAACAGCTAACTCTAGCATTTCAATGCGACCTTGAGTAGCCAATTTTTCCACTAACTGTGGATTGCCATGACCGGCTAACAAAGCCTGCTCAATATCACCTGTGATGCCACGTGCCACAAGTGCCGTGCGAATCGTATCTACATCAACACTGTTAAAACCAACGCCCATACATCTTGAAACGATGGTCGGCAATACGGTGTTAATTTTATTCGTAATAATGATGAAATACACCTGTTCTGGCGGTTCTTCAATGGTTTTTAACATAGCATTTGCCATGACTGCGTTAGCCGTATGAAAATCCTCTACAATAACTACGCGGTTACCATTACCTGCTACTGACAGATGATCTTGCAATAAGGAATACCACTGTTCCACCTTTAAGGTCGTCTTCATAGGACGAATCCAAAAGGCATCCCCCTTATCCATATAGATAGGCAAACCTTCTGCTTCAATACGTTTTTCGGTCTCACCATTAGCAAGACGTGCTTCTTTAACGTCAGCTAAATACGATTCTCCCTTGGGTTGAGAGAATACTTGACGTCCTAATAATAAGGATGCCAAACCGATTGCCATATCTAGCTTGCCAAGACCTGCTTCACCATAAAACAAAAGGCTATGTGGCAATGCATTGCGACTTACAAGTTCCGATAGGTGTGCCTTGATCGAATCTTGACCAATTATAGAATCAAAATATGTCATAGCCCCTCCTATCAATACATGCTCAATATTAATATTATATAAGAAAAAGGCGACTTTTAAAAGAGTCGCCCTATCCTAAGGTAGTAGATTTACTACTGCTTGATATACATCGTTATGAATTTCTTCAATGGTGCGCAATGCATATTGACTGGAATCATCTTTTGTAGCACAAGGAATTCGGTGCCATTGATAGCGTTCTACTAGCTCTTCATAGGCATCGTGAACAGCTACTAAATATTGATGATTTCCTTCATGAATATCCCCTGTATTACCGCCCGTTTTACCAGTGCGCTCCGCCATAAGGGCTTCACTCACTTCGAGAGGCATATCTAAGAGACATACCGCATCAGGTGTGGGCAAAGCAAATTTGTTAAATTCAAAGTCTTCAAGCCAATCTAAAAATGCAGTACGTTCCTTTGGATCATTGTATTTAACCATTTGGTGTACCATATTAGACGTCGTATAACGATCTGCAATGATGATGCCCCCATTTTTATAGAACTGTTCCCAATCAGTTCTAAAGGAAGCAAAGCGATCGATAGCGTACATAGAGCTTGCCACATAAGGATTTACATCATGCACATCTTTGCCAAATTCTCCAGCTAGATACATTTTTATAGGCATAGCAGCACCGCTATCATAATTCGGAAAGCTTACAGATTTAACTGCATGACCTTCCTTGGTTAATCGCTCTACTAATAGTTTAGTTTGCGTAGCCTTACCGCTGCCATCTCCACCTTCTAGTATGATTAAAGTCCCCATAATTACTCCTGTAACACCCAAATTGTTTCCAATGTCATATCATCAGCCCCATTCGGTACATAACCTAGAGCCTTACGCTTCTCTATATATTGTAACACAGACTCACTAATCACTTCACCTACTGCTACACAAGGAATACCTGGAGGATAATAAGCAATAGTTTCACCTGCTATACGATGAAGTGCGTCTTGTAACCGTACTTGCTCCCGATTGGCATACATAGCATTGCGAGGTGTTACTCTTACAATAGGCTCAGGCAATACTGCTGAATGTTTGCTAAGATTTTGCAAATTCTCATCCTTTATATTATTTGATTTATAAGATGTACTTAACACCGTATCGCTGATAGCTTGTACTGCTTGAATAAGAGCCGTTATTGACTCTTTTGTATCACCAATGGTAATGAGTACTAGCACATGATGAGCTTGTACTAACTCCACCTCAATACGATGGTCTCGTAACATCCGTTCAAACGCAACACCTGTAAGACCTAGTTCTTTAGCATCAATGAGTACCTTGGTACAGTCATAGTTTACTACTCGATCTTCTATGTCTCTGTATTCCATAGTAGTAATACCAGGGATCTTATGTAATTCACTACGTAAATATAAGCTCAATTCCACGGTTCGACGAATTAGGTCTTCACCTACTGTAGCCAATTGATGGCGAGCCATATCTAAGGATGCCAAAAAGATATAATTTGGGCTCGTACTTTGTAACATTTGATGCATTTGTGTAATGCGACGTTTATTAATTCTTTCACCTTGCCCTAATAGCCATGATGTTTGTGTTAATGAGCCTACCGATTTATGCGTACTCTGTGCCACTAAGTCTGCACCTGCTGCAATGGCCTCGATAGGTAACGTGTTTGAAAATGGTAAATGTGGGCCGTGCGCTTCATCAACAAGAACAATCATGCCTCGTTTATGCGCTTCTTTTACGATATTTACAATATCCACACCTACACCATAATAATTTGGATACACTAAGAGAATCGCCTTTGCCTCTGGATTTGCATCCATGGTTTTAACTGCATCGTCCAACGATACACCTAAAGGAATGCCCCAGTGCTCATCGAATTGGCAATCCATATAGACAGGCTTGGCACCAGATAACACAAGTCCACTAATAACGGAACGATGTGCTTCTCGAGGAATGATAATCGTTTCATCAGGACCTACAGTGCCCATAATCATCGCTTCAATCAAAGCAGTAGTACCATTAATGGAGAACCAACAATAATCAGCTCTATATAACTGGGCTGTTAAGTCTTGAGCCTCTTTTAATTCACCTTCAGGTTCATGTAAATCATCTAAGGCATACATAACACCTAGGTCATATGGTAATGCCGGTCCCATCCAGTCTTTTAGTAGTTGAGGTGCTTCTACACCAATCTTATGGCCTGGTGTATGAAAAGGCACAAAATGTTGTTTTTTATATGATTCTAAGGCCTCTACAAAAGGCATTCTTTCTTGATTACTCATATATACCTCGTAAAAAAGGCATGAATCTCAATGAGACTCATGCCCTTATGCATGTTATTTATCGCTGTGGACGACGCTTAGGATTGAATTGATTCATCCCTTTATCGATGCCCACCTCTAAAGTACCTAAGACTGCTTTCACAGTATCCTTGATACCTTTTTGTACCTTCTCTTGTGATTCTTCACTAAATGGTGCTAACACATGATCAATGACAGTCCATTGTGGCAACGGACGGCCAATGCCTACGCGGAAACGTGGAAAGTTTTCTGTGCCTATATGGGAGATTAAAGATTTAATCCCATTATGACCACCAGAACTACCATTTGGTCGAATACGTAATTTGCCTACCGGTAAATCCATATCATCATAAATGCAATACACGTCAGATGGGTCAATCTTATAATACCGCATCAACGGACCTACAGATTCACCACTGGCATTCATAAATGTTTGTGGCTTTACAAGCAATACCTTCTCACCATCTACAGTAATACTGCACACCTCTGCACGTTGTTCCTCTTTCCAAGGCGTGTGAGGTACGCTATCGGCAATGGCATCGATAACCATAAATCCAATATTATGTTTTGTCGCTTCATATTGCTTGCCTGGATTACCAAGGCCTACTACTAATTTCAAGAATCACCTATTATTTATCAAATAAATTACTTACTGAAACTTCATGAAAGATACGCATAATTGCTTCGCCCAATAATGGAGCTACAGATAATTGCGTTACATTGTCTAATTTGCAATTTTCTGGTAATGGCATTGTGTTTGTTACGATTAGCTCTTTAATGTTAGAGTTTGCAATGCGTTCACTTGCTGGATCTGTTAATACAGCATGGGTAACAGCAGCCATAACAGATTTTGCACCAAATTCTTCTAATGCTTTAGCGCCTTCTACAAGGGAACCTGCTGTATCTACAATATCGTCAACGATGATGCAGTTTTTACCTTTTACATCGCCAATAAGATTCATAACTTTAGCTACGCCTGGTTCAGGACGTTTTTTCTCGATAATTGCGATTGGCGCACCGATGCGGTCAGCCAAATCACGAGCACGAGTTACACCGCCAAGGTCTGGAGATACAACAATCACATCTTCAAGATTTTTTTCATTAATGTATTTAGCTAAAATGGATGCACCATATAAATGATCTACTGGCACATCAAAGAAGCCTTGAATTTGACCTGCATGTAAGTCAATTGTTACAAGACGTGTAATACCAGAAGTTTGCATCAAGTTTGCTACTAATTTTGCAGTAATTGGTTCACGGCCACGAGTCTTACGGTCTTGGCGAGCATAGCCATAGTAAGGTACTACAGCAGTAATATGGCGTGCAGAAGCGCGTTTTAACGCATCAGCCATAACCATTAATTCCATCAAATTGTCGTTTACAGGATAGCTAGTTGGTTGAATGATAAATACATCTTTGCCACGTACGCTTTCATCAATCATAATTTGTACTTCGCCATTGTTAAAGCGACCTACAAATGCTTCACCTAAAGGCAAACCTAAATAATCACAAATTTCCTTTGCCAATGCAGGATTCGCATTACCTGTGAAAATTTTAAGTTTTTTGCCGTCTTCAAATGCCATTTTGTTACCCTTTCATTTGTTCCTATACTGGTTACTTATCCATAATCATCCATTACAGATACACACTATTGCCTTTTTATTGTATACTATTTTGCCCTAATTGTGTTAAAAAATTATAATATTTTTTTATTTCTTTTTGAAAGTATCATCAGTTACCCAATTTTCTTTCACAATTTGCTTGCTACGGCCTACGGCTAACGCCTTATCTGGTACATTTTTAGTAATGGTAGAACCTGCACCTACATAGCTATAATTACCTACTGTTACAGGAGCTACTAAATTACTATTACAGCCTACGAAAGCGCCATCGCCAATTGTAGTACGATGTTTAACTTTACCATCATAGTTTACAGTAATCGTACCGCAGCCAATATTAACACCAGAGCCTACGTCGCTATCGCCGATGTAGGAAAGATGTGGGAACTTAGTACCTTCCCCAACATTGGAGTTTTTAACCTCTACGAAGTTACCTACATGGACCTTGTTACCAAGCACGGTATTAGGGCGCAAGTGAACATATGGACCTACATCTACACCGTCTTTTACTTCGCAGTCATGACCATATGTGAAGTGAATAATCGTATCATTACCTACTTTTACATTCGTCAAACGAGTATGTGGACCAATTTCACAGCGCTCACCAATGACAGTATTTCCTTCGAGGATTGTGCCAGGATGCAAGATTGTATCGGCCCCTACTGTTACCTCTGGAGCTACATATGTATTGGCTGGATCAATAATAGTAACACCAGCTGTCATTAGCTCAACATTTTTACGATGTTTCAAAATAGCTTCGGCTTCCGCTAATTGCAAGCGAGAGTTTACGCCTAGAGACTCTTCAAAGTCCTTTGTCATATACGCGCTTACCTTGTCGCCATCATTTACAAGAATACCAACTACATCAGTGATATACAATTCACCTTGTGCATTATCATCAGATAATTGATCTAAGCAAGGCCATAATTTTTTACTATCAAAAGCATACATGCCTGTATTAACTTCTTGAACAGCTAATTCCTCTGGTTTACCATCTTTTTGTTCTACAATGCGAACTACGGAACCTGCTTCATTGCGAATAATGCGGCCATAACCAGTTGGATCAGGCATGTGTGCTGTTAAAATCGTAGCAGCTGCACCAGAGTTTTTATGCTCCTCTAATAATGCTTCTAAGCTTTCTTTTGTAACGAGCGGAGTGTCACCACATAGTAATAAGATAGTACCATCATAATCACCAAGCACTGGTTGAGCCATTTTTACGGCATGACCTGTACCATTTTGTTCTTCTTGGCGAACAAATTCAGCACGGTCCCCCAAGTAATTTTGTACCGCATCACCGCCAAAGCCTACGATAACCACATCGCGATTTGTACCGATAGACTGAACCGTTTCAAGAACGCGCTCTACCATCGCCTTACCGCCAACCTTGTGCAATACCTTTGGCAATTTAGACTTCATGCGCGTACCCTTACCAGCAGCTAAAATAAGGCTTGCAATATTCATAGTAATCTCCTATCTGTTATCTCT